>DATLLB010000820.1:0-13500 GCA_035538075.1 Enhygromyxa sp. | reverse complement strand
CCGTCGACGTGTCGTCGTTACAACCCGCCGCGAGCGAGAGACCCAGCACCGTAAAAATCATCGTTGAAATGCGCACGCGCTTCATGCCGCGGACTGTAGACGTTGGCCGAAAGACCGGTTGGGAAATCAGCAAAAACCGTGTCTGAGCCTACAAAATGGCCAAAAGACCGAGCCGGGCTGCGGCGCCCGGCTCGGTCTACTCAGTGTCGGTCACTGTGGGGGAGGTGGAGCCATCCACAAGACCTCCCAGTGGTGACCGTCCGGATCATAGAAGCTCCACCCATACATGAAGCCGTGGTCCATCGGGTCCATCGCGTGGCTACCTCCGGCCGCGATCGCCTTGTGGACCAGCGCGTCGACGGCCGCTCGGCTCTCGCACGAGATGGCCATCAGCGCCTCGGTGTGCTTGGACGTGTCGCACACCGCTCGCTTGGTGAAGCCCTCGAAGAACGGCCGCGCCAGCAGCATCACGTAGGCGTCCTCATTGATGATCATGCAGGCCGCGTTCGCGTCGGTGAACTGCATGTTGAACTCGAAGCCGAGCGTGCGGAAGAACTCCTGCGCGCGCGGGAGGTTGTCGACGGCGAGGTTGACGTAGATCTGTCGGGTCATGATCGTGCCTGCCTTCCTTCACTTGCTCGGGCCGTGGCCGATGAACATCCACACGATGCCGAACTTGTCGGAGAGCATCCCGAACTTGGCGCCCCAGAAGGCATCGTGGATGCCCATCACCACGGTGCCGCCGGCCGCGAGCGCGTCGAACTTGCGGGCCATCTCCTCGACGTCGTCGAACTCGAGGCACACGCTCATGTTGCCGTGGGTCAGGACCGGCTGCTCGCTCGGGACGTCGCTGAGCATCAGCGACGCCTCGCCGAGCCGCAGGCACGCGTGCATGATCCGCTGCTTGTCTTCGGGCGGACAGGTGCCGGTCTCGGCCGGCATGTCGGCGTAGCGCATGACGCCAGCTTGCGCTTCGGCCCCGAGCGCGCGGGTGTAGAGCTCGATGGCCGCCTCGGCGGCGCCGTTGAACGAGAGGTACGGGGTGGCTTGCTTGATGGACATGCTGCAACCCTGACCGGGGGCCGCAGCGAAACTCATCGGTGCTCGAGCAATTTTTTAGTCGATCACGAGCGGCAGCCCAAAGCGCGGGAATAGCGTCTTCACGTCCAGAAACGAGGTCCACGTGGCGATGCGATCGCCGGACAGCTCGAGCACCACCAGCGCCCACCCCGAATATCCGCCGTCGGCGTTGGGCTTGTACTGCGCGAACGAAGGCGAGCCGCAAGCCGCGGTCGGCACGAGCCGCGAGCCGCGACAGGGGAACCCGCGCCCGAGCAACCACGTGCGGACCGGCTCGGGCCCCTGCAGCCACAGCGAGAAGGGTGGCATCGAGAAGATCGCGTCGTCACGCAGCAGGCCCGCGAGAGCGTCGACGTCGTAGCGCTCGAACGCCGCGACATAGCGCGCCACCAGATCGGCCTGCGCAGGCGAGAGCGGCTCGGCCGGTCGCACGTGTCGACTCGCGATCGTGGCTCGAGCCCGCTGCAGCGCGCTGTTGACCGCCGCGACCGAGATCTCGAGGCTGTCCGCGACCTCGGCCGCCGACCACCCGAGCACCTCGCTCAACAACAACACGGCGCGCTGCTTGGGCGGCAGGTACTGCAGCGCGGCCACGAACGCGAGCCGAATGCTCTCGCGCAGGATCGCCAGCTCGGCTGGATCGACGTCGTCGGGCACCGCCGCAGCGTCGGCGATCGGCTCGAGCCAGTGCTCGCGCGGGCGCTCGATCAGCGGGTCCTCGACGGTGCCGCTCGGGCCCTCGTCGAACGGCCGCGCCCGACGACCACGAGCGGCCAGCGCGTCGAGGCACACGTTGGTGGCGATCCTATATAGCCAGCGCCGCAGCGACGCGCGGCCCTCGAAGCGATCGAGGCTCTTCCACGCGCGCACCATCGTCTCCTGGACCGCGTCGTCGGCATCCATCACCGAGCCGAGCATGCGATAGCAGTGCCCGGTCAGCGCCGCGCGATGCTGTTCGAGCTGAGGGACGAGGGCGGACATCTGCGAGCGAAGCTACCACCACGCGCAGTGTCGGTGGCCCCGCCGCGCAAGCTCGCCTCGCGAGCCGCGCTCGTGCACGATGGCCGCCGCGATGACGACGCTCCTGCGCCTCGCCTACGACGGGACCGAGTTCCACGGGTTCGCGCGCCAGCGCGACGCCGGCGACTCGACCCACCGGGTCCGCACCGTGCAAGGCGAGCTCGAGGTCGCGCTGGCCAAGCTCTACAAGCAGGACATCCGCACGCGCGGCGCCAGTCGGACCGACGCGGGCGTGCACGCACGCGGACAGGTGGTCGGCTTCGATCCGCCGTTCGTGATCCCGCCGCGTGGATTGCTGCTCGGGCTCGCGGCCGGGCTCCCGCGCGACCTGATCGCGAGCGCGGCGTGGGTGGTCGACGAGACCCTCGATCCGCGCTTCGTCAACGAGGGCAAGCACTATCGGTATCGCATCCGCGTGGCCAACCTGCGTGACCCGCTGAGCGAGCGCTTCGAGTGGCACCACCCGCGGCGGCTCGACGTCGAGGCCATGCGGGAAGCGGCGACTCGACTGATCGGCGAGCACGACTTCGCGGCCTTTCGTGCGACCGACTGTCAGGCGAAGACGACCGTGCGACGGGTCCGGGCGATCGAGATCCGCACGCAGACTCTGGCCGAGATCGATTCGCTCGCCGGCGATCCGGGCCGCGTCGATGCTGAGGACGCGCTCGCGGTCATCGAGCTCGACGTGCGCGGCGACGCCTTCTTGAAGAACATGGTCCGGATCATCACCGGAACTCTGGTCGCGGTCGGTCGCGGGCAGTTCGGACCCGAGCGGATCGACGAGCTGCTGCGCAGCGGCGATCGAACGCGCGCCGGCTCGACCGCGCCCGCGCAGGGCCTGACCTTGATGGAGGTCTTCTGGCCGGAGCACCTGGTTTGATGGAAACCATGGTATCGAGCTTCATGCAGCTGAACCGACCGTGGGCGACAATGATTGGCTCTCTCGCGCTGATCTTCGCGTGTACGGGAGATGATTCGGGGACCAATACCAACGCTGGTTCTGCCGATGGCACGGACAGCGGCGATGGCGACGGTGATGGTGACCCCGGTGACGGCGACCCCGGTGATGGTGACCCGGGCGATGGCGACCCGGGTGACGGTGATCCGGGTGACGGTGATCCGGGTGATGGCGACCCGGGTGATGGCGACCCGGGTGATGGCGACGGCGATGGTGATCCTGGTGACGGCGACGGTGACGGCGATGGTGATCCCGGTGACGGCGACGGCGATACGGGTGGGAACCTCGACGAGGCCCCGCCGGTTGCCGCGATCATCCAGGACACGAACGGCGTCTGGGCGTCCGACTTGAGGAATCCCGGCGACGTCTGTCCGAACGGGTGGACGTTCATCGGTTCCTCCGCCTATGGCTACAACTGCGTCGGAACGACACCCGCGACGGCCACGTATCTCAATCGCAATGTCGCGGGTGAGAGCTTGGGCGACGTCGCCGACGAGAGCGAGATATGCCCCAACGGATGGACGCACGTCGGCAATGCCTATCAGGCGGTCGCCTGCGTGAGCGCGTCGCCGGTTGCGATCGTGGCCATCGATGTGGACGCGAACGGCAACACGGACGACGACGTCGCCGACGAGAGTGATCTGTGTGCCCCGGGCTGGGAGTTCATTGGCGGGCTGAGTGGCTACACGCTCTGCAGTCACTCGCCGTCCCGCGCCGTGGCTTCGATCTCCTACGACGTCAACCAGCAAGACGCCACGGATCTCGGCGACCCGAGCTTGCTGTGTCCCCCCAACTGGGAGCATCTCGGTGGGGTCAACGGGCTCACTGTCTGCGTCGGACCGGACCCGGGAGCGACGATCCACGTGGCGGCGAACGCCAACGGTGAACAATGGCCCGAGGACCTCCCCAGTCAGGCGGACGAGTGTCCGCCAGGCTGGGCGTTCGTCGGTGGGTTCTCCAGCTTCACCACGTGCGTCAGCGACACGGCGCGACCGGTGGCGCAGCTGACCTACGACGAGCAAGGCATGAGCGCCGCAGAGCTTGGCGGCGCCGACCAGCTGTGTGATCCGTGGGCGCTCGCGGGCCCCTATAGCGGCACCCACTGGTGCGTCGGCCCGTGACCCGAACGCGGGCTAGTCGAGACGATCAACCACGGTCGCTCACGCGGCGGCCGCCGAGCATCCGGCGGTTGCGACGGTTGCGAAGGTCGAACTCGTAGCCGGCCTCGCGCACGACAGTGACGACACCAAGGGCGAGGACGAGGGTGATGGCAACAGCGGCGATGGTGGTCATGCGCGGCCCCATAAGCGAGCACCGTGCCATCGTCATCGATCTGGAAAATAGAACTAAATCATGGGCTTAGTCTGACATAAGGTGTTATCCTACCTTGTAGGGAAACCCCGATAGCCACCCCACTCGAAGCCACCCGGCCAGCATCCTGGCCGCTCTCGCAATCGAGAGCCCACGCGGGATTTTTCGGCTCGGGGTCATTCGTAAGCAGACTCGCCTGCAGTGCCCGAGACCCTCCGCAGCTCCAGCCAGCTCTCGATCGCCGTCGCGGCCTCGCGCGTGCTCGGCTTGGTGCGCGACATCGTGTTCGCGCAGCTGTTCGGCGCCGGGGCGATCGCCGACGCGTACCACGTCGCGTTTCGGATCCCCAACTTGCTGCGCGACCTGTTCGCCGAAGGGGCGCTGTCGGCCGCGTTCGTGCCGACCTTCGTCCAGGAGCTGCTCGGCAAGCGCGACGGAGCGCAGGATCGCGAAGCGGCCTATCGACTCGGCAACCTGACGCTCGCAGGCGTGCTGTTGGCGACCGGCTGCTTGAGCGTGCTCGGCATCGTGTTCGCCGAGGAGCTGGTCGGGCTGATCGCTGCCGACTTCGCGGGCAGCGACCTCTCGCCCGAGCGCGCGGCCGAGAAGCTGCGACTGTCCGCGCTGCTGACTCGCGTGATGATGCCGCTGCTCACCATCATCAGCGTCAGCGCGGTGTGGATGGGCATGCTCAACGCGCAGAAGCACTACCTGGCCCCGGCCTGGGCCCCGGCGATGTTCAACGTGGTGAGCATCGTGGTCGGAGCCGGGGTGCTCGTGATCGATCCCGGCGAGCTGGTCGGCGTGGTGATCTGGAGCGCCGGCACGCTCGGCGCGGGCGTGATCCAGGCGGTCGTCCAGCTGCCTGCGCTGTGGCGGCTCGGCTATCGACCGATCCCACGCATTCGCGGCCTCGCCAGCCATCCGGGCATTCGCCGGATCCTGCGGCTGATGGCCCCGGCGGTGGTCGGGGTCGCGGCCATGAACATCAACATCTTCTTCAACACGCGCTTCGCCGGCATGCTCGGCGACGGCCCGATCGCCCAGCTCAGCTACGCGTTTCGGATCTTCTATCTGCCGATCGGCGTGTTCTCGGTCGCGCTCGCGACCGTCACCTCCGTGCGCGTCAGCGAGGACGCGGCCAAGAAGGACATGGGCGCGCTCGCGGCCAGCACCGGCGAAGGCGTGACCGGTGTGTGGATGCTGATGACCGCGAGCACGGTCGGCCTCTTGCTGCTGGCCGAGCCGGTCGTGCGCGTGCTGTTCTCCTCGTTCACCGACGCCGAGGTGACCGCGACCGCGATGGTCCTGCAGGCCTACGTGCTCGGGCTGTTGCCGTACGGGCTCGTGAAGATCATGGCGCCGGTCTTCTACGGGCTCGACAAGCCACGCGTCCCGCTGTTCGCCTCGATCACCGCGGTAGCGATCAACGTCGGCTTCAACGCGGCGACCTACAAGCTGCTCGGCACGCCCGGGCTCGCGCTCGGGACCACGCTCGGCGCGGTCGCCAACATCCTCATGCTGCGGGTCAGCTTCGCGCGCACGGTCGGCAGCCTGCCGGGTGTGGATCCGCGACGGCTGCTCGCGCTGCTGCTCGCCAACGCGGTGCTCGGCGCACTGGTGTGGGCGGCGTGGTTGGGGGTCGAGCAGGCGATCGCACGGGTTGGTCTCGGCCTGCCGCTGCGGATCGTCGGGCTCGCGATCGTGGTGCCGCTCGGCTTCTTCGCCTACGTCGGCGTGCTGCGAGCGATGCAGTATCCCGGCGCCGCGCTGCTGTGGGGCTTGCCCGGCAAGCTGCTGCGTCGCTTCCGACGGCGCTGATCAGACGGCCGCGAGCTCGCTCGCCGTGTGACGATCGCGGTAGGGGTGTTCGGCGATCTGCGCGAGCCCTTGCTCGACCGCCTCGAGCTCGACCTCGACGCGCTCGAAGATCTGCTGCACCGCGACCAGATCATCGAGCGCGAAGGGATCGAGCGCCCGCGCGCGCGAGGCCTCGGACCACTTGCCATGCAGCGAGTCCCGCAGCTGCGCGATCGTGCGGGCGTCGAGGTGCATGTCTCGCAGCTGGGCCGAGCTCGCCACGTCGAGTCCATCGACCGCGCGCAGCCACGCGTTGAGCCGGCTCCAGCTGTCCATCACCGTGCGCCGATACCGGCCGTCACGCACGCGTCCGAGCGGCGCGTCCGGATCCTTGACGGCGACCGCGGCCAGCTCCCGCCGCGCACGAACCAGGTCCGATCGCAGCGCGAGCGTGCCCACGAACAGCTCGGCGAGCGGAGCCGACAAGTGCTCGGGCGCCGCGACCATCGGCGGTGGCACCGGCAACGTCCTGCGGATCGCCAGCCACCGGATCTGTCCACGCACCCGCAGCACGATGCGCACGAGCACGTAGCAGAGGAGCAGGAAACTAAAGAACCAGGACACGGGTCGCAAACAGTATGTCAGCAAGCGCCACGGGTGTCAGCCGTCTGCGGCGGCCGTGGTACCTTCGCTCGCCCATGCGAACGCGGCGCTCGTGCGACGACCAGCCCATGCGAGCGCCCGCGCTGCAGCGGCTGATCGCGTCGGTCGGCCTGCTGATGATCGGCTGCGGAGCCGAGCCGGACGGGCCCGCGGCTGAGGCCACGCTCGAGCTCCACGCCTGCGCGAGCGCAGCCATCGCTGACGCCAAGTGTGGCGTGTGGACGGTGGAGGAGAACCGCGGCGAGCCGAACGGTCGGCGGATCGAGCTGGCGATCTTCGTGGCCCCGGCGACCTCGCGCACGCCCGCCGCCGACCCAGTGTTCTTGTTGGCCGGCGGACCAGGGCAGGGCGCGGCCGAGGTCGGCCCGCGGATCATCCACAAGTTCGACGCGATCCGACGCGATCGGGCGATGGTGTTCGTCGACCTGCGCGGGACCGGAGCCGCCGGGCCGCTGCGCTGCGACGCCGAGGACCCCGAAGATCTCGCCCAGCTGCTCGGCGCCACCTTCGATTACGACGAGCTCGCGGCCTGCCT
The DNA here is from genome assembly GCA_035538075.1 of Enhygromyxa sp. Classification (GTDB taxonomy): domain Bacteria; phylum Myxococcota_A; class Polyangia; order Nannocystales; family Nannocystaceae; genus Plesiocystis. Next base: position 6,133 of record DATLLB010000820.1, on the reverse strand, counting down.
GGCCGGCTACGACGGCGCCGATCTGCAGCGCTACACGACCGTCGACATGGTCGAGGATCTCGACGAGGTTCGGGCCGCGCTCGGCTACTCGCAGATCAACCTGCTCGGGATCTCCTACGGCAGCCGGCTCGCGCTCGAGTACATGCGTCGTCATGGCGAGCACACGCGCAGCGTCGTGCTCGACGGCGTGGTCCCGCCCGACGTCGGCGTTTCGCTCGCTGCTCCGGCCAACGCCGAGGCTGCGCTCGAGCTGATGCTCGCGGACTGTCGGGCCGACGCCGAGTGTGCGGCCGCGTTCCCGGGACTCGAGCGCAAGCTCGCCCAGGTGCTCACCGACCTCGAGACCAACCGCGCGCTCGAGGAGATCGAGCACCCACGCACGGGCGAGCGCATGCGCGTGGAGATCAGCCGATCGGGCTTCGTCTCGATCCTGCGCTCGGCCTTGTACAGCGGCCACTCGACCAGCCTGATCCCGCTGCTGATCGATCGCGCCCACGTCGGCGACTGGGGCCCGACCGCAGCGCTCGCGCTGCAGACCGCGAAGATCGGCAAGACCGTGAGCCTCGGCTTGTACTTCTCCGTCGCCTGCAGCGAGGATCTGCACGACCTCAGCGAGGCCACGCGGCGCGCGGCTGTCGATCAGCTCGAGGTGTTCGACGATCACATGCTCGCGCATCTCGAAGAGATCTGTCGCCGCTGGCCTCACGCCACGCATGAACCCGAGCTGTTCTCGCCGGTCGAGTCGAGCGTGCCGACCTTGATGATCTCCGGCCGCTATGATCCGGTGACGCCGCCCTCGTTCGCCGAGCGCGTGGGCGCCAGCTTGAGCAACGCGCGTCACGTGATCGCCGGCAACGTCAGCCACGGTGTCTGGCACCAGGGCTGCACGCCCAAGCTGATGGCCGAGTTCTTCGCCAATCCCGATCCCGCCGCGCTCGAGGCTTCGTGTCTCGACGCGGTGCCGCGCTCGCGCGTGTTCCTGAGCCCCAACGGACCACGTCGCGGCCACTCGGCGGTGCTCGAGCCGATGGTCTCGGACAGCCCTGCGCTCGCGCAGGGGGAGCTCGAGCGATGATCGTCGCCGAAGGTCTGCGCAAGCGCTTCGGCCAGATCATGGCGGTCGACGGCGTCTCGCTGCGCGCTGAAGACGGGGCGATCACCGGCCTGCTCGGGCCCAACGGGGCGGGCAAGACCTCCACGCTGCGGCTGCTCTACGGCCTGATGAAGCCCGACGTCGGCAGCGTGCACATCGACGACATCGACGTGGTCGCCGATCCGCTCGCCGCGCAGGCCAGGGTCGGCGTGCTGCCCGACGCCCACGGCCTCTACCCGCGGCTGTCGGCGCGCGAGCACATCCGCTACTTCGGCGAGCTGCAGGGCCTGCGTGGGGACGCGCTCGAGCAGCGCGTGGAGGCGTTGATCGAGCGCCTCGACATGCGCGGCGTCGCCGATCGCCGCACGGCCGGCTTCTCGCAGGGCGAGCGCATGAAGGTCTCGCTCGCGCGCGCGCTCGTGCACAAGCCCAACAACGTGATCCTCGACGAGCCGACCAACGGCCTCGACGTGATGAGCACGCGGGCGATGCGTCGGCTGATCCGCGAGCTGCGGGACGAAGGCACCTGTGTGCTGTTCTCCAGCCATGTCATGCAAGAGGTCTCAGCGCTGTGTGACGTGATCGTGATCGTCGCCCGCGGTCGCGTGGTCGCGCGCGGGACCCCCGACGAGCTGCGTCAGCAGATCGGCCATGAGGATCTCGAAGACGCGTTCGTCGTGCTGACCGGGAACCCGGCCGAGTCGCGGGAGGCCGTGTGATGGGCGGCAGGGTCAACGTCATGTGGTTCACGGCCATGTGGATCGTGCTGCGCAAGGAGCTGCTCGACGGCGTCCGCGATCGTCGGGCGCTATTCTCCGCGCTGCTCTACCCGCTGCTCGGCCCGCTGCTCTCGGGCCTGCTGTTCGGCTTCATGGCCGACAAGCAGCGCGACGCTGCCGACGTCCCGGTGCCGATCGCCGGGCAGGAGCACGCGCCCGAGCTGGTCGAGTGGTTGACCACCGCTGGCGTCGAGGTCGTCGACGCGCCCGACAACCCGCGCGAGGCTGTGCGCGAAGGCGAGGTCCCGTTCGTGGTCGTGGTGCCCGAGAGCTTCGGCGAGAGCCTCGCCAAAGGCACCACCGCCAGGCTTCAGCTGATCGTCGACGGCTCGCGCAACGACAGTCGCCCGGCCGTCGCGCGTGCGCAGGAGCTGCTCGAGTACTTCGGCCATGACATCGCCGGCCGCCGCTTGCTCGCGCGCGGCATCGATCCCGAGGTCATCAAGCCGATCGGTGTGATGCAGGTCGAGGTCGCCAGCGAGCAGGAGCTCGCGACCTCGGTGTTCGCGTTCGTGCCGATGTTCGTGCTCATGGCCACCTTCATCGGCGGCATGCAGCTGGCCATGGACGCCACCGCCGGCGAGCGCGAGCGCGGCTCGCTCGAGCCCTTGCTGCTCAACCCGGTGCCCCGCGCCGCGATCGTGGTCGGCAAGTGGCTGGCCGCGCTGGTGTTCGCGCTGGTCTGCGTGGTGCTGACCCTGCTGTGCTGCGTGTTCGTGCTCGAGTACACGCCCGTGCGCGAGCTCGGCCTCAGCCTCGAGCTCGGGCCGGTTGCGCTCCTGCTGGTGCTCTGCGCCGCCACCCCGATGGCGCTGATGGCCACCGCAATCCAGGTGTTGGTCGCCAGCTTTGCGCGTTCTTACAAGGAGGCGCAGACCTACGTCTCGCTGCTGATGTTCGTGCCGATGGTGCCCGCGATGGTGGGCATGATGTCGGGGCTCGAGCGCTCGGTCGGGGCGCTGCTGGTGCCCGGGTTGGGGCAGCAGATCGTGGTCGAGCAGGTGTTCGGCGGCGGCCAGACGGGCGTGTTGGATTTCGTCCTGCCGATGGTGTCCGCGGTCGCGGTCGCGGGCGCGTGCGTGTGGCTGACGGCGTGGATGTTCCGGCGCGAGTCGGTGGTGTTCGGGCGCTGAGGGTCAGGTTGGATCGAAGACCGCCTCGAGCGTATCGGCGGTGAGGCTGCGTTCGCTGTAGCGGAATAGCTCCTCGTTCGATGCTGCTTGCAAACGCGCCATGCAGGCGGGCGGGAGCTTGCCGAACTTCATGGCGAGCAGTTCGGTGAGGAACTCGAGGGCGCCCTCTCGGTAGCCTTCTTCGCGGCCTTCTCGATAGCCTTCTTGGAACGCTTGCTCGTAGATGGTCATGGGGTCAAGCAGGTTCGGCGAACACCGCCGCGAGCGAGTCGGCAGTCAGCATGCGCTGGCTGTAGCGCTTCATGTCCTCGACCGTCGCGCTCTCCAAACGTGCTGCGTGCTCGGGCGGTAGCTCGCCGAATTTGAGAACGAGCAACTCGGCGAGCTGCTCCACGCGGCCTTCTTGTCGGCCTTCTTGTCGGCCTTCTTGACGACCTTCTTGACGGCCTTGTTGGAGGCCTGCTTGAAGGCCTGCTTGGCGTGCTTGTTCGTAGATGGTCATGAGCTCCTCTTCGGCTTTCGGAAGGTGCTGGCGTATCTTGGCACGAAACGCTTCGACGTTCAGGTTGGGGCTGGCCGAGGCGATGTAGTGCAGCAGCTGCGTGATCGCGTCCATACCCGAGGGCGCCTCAGCCGCCTCGGACACGTAATCAGCCCAGTGCTCGAAGTCCTGCAGGAGCTTGTCGGGATCGCGAGCGTCTCGCAGCGCGAACAGGGCAGCCTTGGGAAACGCCGCCAGCGCCCAGGACTCGAGATCCTCGTTGCTGTACTCCGAGAGGTCGACGATGTGGAGGGTGAACTTCGGAGTCAGCGCCTCGACCTTGTCGATCGATGCTGGGTGCGGCGAACACAGATCGTGGAACGATCGCGGACCATCCCAGCCTCCGGGAGCATTGGTGATCACGATCTCCACGATCAGCGGAAGCGAACCGGTGGGTCGCGTGGTGCGGTGGCGCTTCCAGATGCGCACTTTGTAGTCCAGCACGCGAAGCGCCATGTCGTGATCGACCGTGCTCTGATGCTCGAACAGAAAGTAGATGTGGGCTGGCTCTCCGCCGATGTGCACCGAGAACAGGAGATCGGTGTGTTTCTTCTGTAGTGTCGGATCGACGAACGAGGTGGGCTCTCCTCTCAACGACGACCACGAGATCTGCGATGCGAGGGACGGCAGCACGTGATCCACTACCGCTTGGGCGTGATCACGATGCTGGAATGCCGCCTTGAAGATTGCATCGTGCGGTTGTGTGGTCACGGTGACCGCGATAGCACGATGATCCTCGAGATGTCCCGTGAGGGCGTGCTGGAATGTACTCGGAATATGTGCAGGGTGCCGGACCCGATTCGCTATTTCTCGAATACCCGATCGAGCCCCTCCACCGGCAGCTTGAACTCGTACCAGAACATCTTGTCGTCCATCAGCTTTGGAAATGTCCACCGCAGGCTGGCGGTCACGATGCAATCGACGACCTCCGCGGGTAAATCGGTCTCGAGCACGCGCGGCTCCGCGAGCTTGTCCTCCTCGACGGTGAATTCGATCAGCGCAGTCCCGGGCCCGACGAACGCTTCACCGCGCTGACAAAACGCGATCTCGCTGTGATGCGCTCCGACGATTGCGTCGAACACCCGCCGCTCCTTGCGATCGTCGTCATCCATGCGCCCGACCCACGGCATCGTCCGCACGAACGGCGACTCCACCGGGACCGGCGGCGGCTCGCCGACGTACGCATACATGGCCTCGCGCACGCACGCGATCACCTCGGGATCACCGACGGTCTCGGCCACGATCTCGACCGAGTCGAAGATCGTGCCGACCTGCGGATCGCCGATCACGACCGCGGAGATGGTGATCGCACCGCTGGCATCGCGGCCGAGATCTTCCATGCATGCGCGCTTCAGATCCCCGAAGCCGGCCCGCGCTCGAGCGACCGTGTCGCGGCGCGCCTGCTCGATCGCCTCCGCGGTCCACTCGGTGGCCGCATCATCCGAGGGCACAGCTCCTTCACCTTCGCTCGCGGACCGCTCGGTGAGGGCAGCCCGGATCTGCGCGCGGCGTTGCTCCCATCGCTCGCGCTCGCTGAGCTCGGGCGGCGGCTTCGAGGTCTCGGTCGCGGCCTGCTCGGCCGCGACCGCGGGCTGATCTTCACCACGCTCGTCCTCGCGATTGCAGCTCGACCACACCACCGCAGCCCCAACCCCGATCGTCAGCGTGAGCCCGAGCTTGGCCCCGAACCCAACCGAGCTCGCGGTCGCCTTCCCACGCGGCATCGGCCCGACCAGCGCGAGCGCCCAACCACCGTGGCGAGCGTCCAGCGTCGAGCGCAGCTGCGCGAGCGATCGCCGTAGCCGCGATCGTACGGTCGCGGCAGGAATCCCGAGCCGCTCGCCGATCTGCGTCGCGTTCTCCTCGTCGACGAAGCGCCGAATGATGATCCTGCGATCGAGCTCGGGCAGCTCGTCGAGGGCGGCGCACACGGCCTGCAGCGCGCGGACGCGAGCGAGCTCGTCGTCCGGTCGCTGCGCTGCGCTCGGTGTGATCACCTCCGCCGCAGCGTGCTCTCGCTGCTCGCGGCGCGAGCGAGCGCGAGCGTTCATCCGGGCTCGGTTGCGTGCGACGGCGCCCAGCCAGGGTCGCAGCGGCCGATCGTGCGCGACCTCGGGGTTGGACTTCCAGGCGGCGAGCACGGTCTCCTGCACGAGGTCGTCCTCGTCTCCGCCCGCGGCGAGGCGCGTGGCCAGGGTTCGCAGCCAGTCCAGCTCTTCGATCGACATCGTGGGTCCGTTCATCATGACCACCGCATGCCGCCCGACGATGAAGTGTTGCACGAGCTCCGAGCTCACCGACCATCACGCGAACGTCGATCACGAGTCATGTTTTCCGTCGGTGAACGTAGCTCGCAATCGCGTACCGCAAACGCATCTGCTCACCTCTTCCCCAAAGTGCGAATGACGTCGCACGCTCGACCGTCGCGAACGTGTTTCATCAACCACGGCGGCCCATGCAGCGATTGACGGCCAAACCGGCCGAAGCGCAGACTCTGTCGCGCTCGCGCTCATGTCCGTATCGCCGACCATCTCCACGCTCTCGCGCTCATCGACGATCGATGATCTCGAGCGCAGCGACTTCGACC
>DATLLB010000819.1:0-5308 GCA_035538075.1 Enhygromyxa sp. | reverse complement strand
GCGCATCACGGCGATCCCCGGTCGCCTGCTGCCGGTCAACGACGCTGCGGTCGCGCGGGAGCCTCGACTGTTCGCGGTCAATGAGCGGCTGGTGTTCACGCTCGACACCGACTTTGGGGTCGTCAGCGTGGTCATGGTCGCGGCCTTCGGGGTGGGGCACATGAGCTGTGCCTTCCACGAGGTGGCGCCGCACCCGGAGCGCGAGACGATCCTCGATCTCGAGCCGCCGCCGTTCCTCGCCAAGGGCGACGAGCTCGGCATCTTCCACCTCGGCAGCACGGTCGTGCTGCTCACCGAGCCCGGCTTCGAGGTGGTCGAGGGCCTCGCTGCCGACTCGCGCGTCACGTTCGGCCAGCCGCTCATTGACCGCGAACAGCCGAGGCTCCCGCGCGACCGCAGCGTCGTTGACCGGCAGCAGGCGACCGGGGATCGCCGTGATGCGCCGAGCAACGCCCGAGACCGGCGTGTGCACGCGATGGTAGTCGCGCGGGTGCAGATAGATGACCAGCTGCAGTCCGCCGACGAAGCGCTGGGCGAGCTCGGCGTCGCCGAGCAGCTCACCGATCGCATAGGCGTGCCCCTTGGCGACCACCACCCCTTGCGCTTCGACCTCGGCGACCTCGCGCAGGCGGCCGTCGGACGGAGCGACCAAGATGTCGGGGCTCATGTCGACGACGCGCGCGCCGTCACGCAGCGTACGGGTGAAGAAGGCGTCGAAGCTCGGGAAGCCGCCTTCGAGCAGCTCCGGATCGACGTCTTCCAAGTCGACGCCAAACCAACGCGTGTATGCCTGCACGGCCACGCGGCTGACACCCGGCGGAAGTGGAAGCCGAGCCGCGCGCCCCATCGCTCGGCAAGCGACCATCGCCGATCGAGGTGGGGTCCGTTCGATGATGGCTGCCGCGAGACGGTCCCGCAGCGAGAGGTCCGAGCCGCGCATTCAGAGCCAAGCGTATCCGAGCGCCGCCTCTCGTCGCAAGGTTCACGAGCCTCGCTGAACGTCGGGCCCAGGCCGCGCTAGCCACGACCAAGGTGCGCGCCACGGACACGCCGTGGCGCGCGACCCGAACGGATCAGCAGTCGAAGTACAGCCCGAACTCATGGGGATGTGGCCGACGGCGAACCTCGACGACCTCGTTGTCGCGCTTCCACGCCACCCAGGCGTCGAGCAGATCGCGCGAGAACACGTCGCCCGCGAGCAGGAACTCGTGATCACGCTCGAGCGCGTCGAGAGCACCTTCGAGGCTGGCCGGCACCGAGGGCACGCCCGCGAGCTCCTCGGGGCTCAGGCTGTAGATGTCCTTGTCGAGCGGCTCGCCGGGATCCATGCGCTTCTGAATGCCATCGAGCCCGGCCATCAGCAGAGCCGCGAACGCGAGGTACGGATTGCACGACGGATCGGGCGTGCGGAACTCGATGCGGATCGCCTTGGGCGAGCTGTTGTAGGTCGGGATCCGGATCGCCGCCGAGCGGTTGCGCGAGCTGTACGCGAGGTTGACCGGCGCCTCGAAGCCCGGCACCAGCCGCTTGTAGCTGTTGGTGCTCGGGTTGGTGAAGGCGCACAGCGCCGGCGCGTGGTGGAGGATGCCGGCCGTGAAGTGCAGCGCGAGCTCGGAGAGTCCGGCGTACTGCTCACCTGCGAACAGCGGCTGCTTGTCCTTCCACAAGGACAGGTGCGTGTGCATGCCGTTGCCGTTGTCGCCGAACAGCGGCTTGGGCATGAAGGTCGCGGTCTTGCCGGCCCGCCGCGCGACGTTCTTGATCACGTACTTGAACCACGTGAGCTTGTCGGCCTGGCTGAGCAGCGAGTCGTAGCGGATGTCAATCTCGGCTTGGCCCGCGGTCGCGACCTCCATGTGCTGACGCTCGACGACGATGCCGAGCTGCTCGAGCACCAGCACCATCTCGGTGCGCATGTCGTGGTGGGTGTCGGTCGGCGGAACCGGCACGTAGCCACCCTTGGCGCGGACCTTGTAGCCGAGGTTGGGGAATTCCTCGCGCGCGGTGTTCCAGTGCGCGAGGTCGGAGTCGATCGAGTAGAAGGCGCGGTGCTGCTGACTCTCGTAGCGCACGTCGTCGAACACGAAGAACTCGGCCTCGGGCCCGACGTAGCAGGTGTCGGCGATGCCGGTCGAGCGCAGGTACTCCTCCGCGCGAGCGGCCAGCGACCGAGGACACCGCTCGTAGTCGGAGCGAGTGATCGTGTCGACCGCGTTGCCGAGCAGGACCAACGTCGGGACCTCCATGAACGGGTCGACCTTGGCCGAGCGTGCGTCGGGCATCACCAACATGTCGGAGGCGTTGATGGTCTTCCAGCCGCGGACGGACGAGCCGTCGAAGCCGAAGCCATCCTCGAACGCGGCCTCGTCCAGCTCGTGGGCAGGCACCGCGAAGTGCTGCCAGGATCCGAGCATGTCGATGAAGCGCAGGTCGATCATGCGGATCTCCTGCTCGCGGATGAAGTCAATGACGTCCTTGGGCGTTTGTTCGCTCATAAATCGTGTTCGCTGTGTGAGGGTGGGAAGCGAGCGAGAGAATCTTGTCGAGTTCAGAGGGCCGACTCACCGCGCTCGTCGGTGCGGATGCGGACGGCCTCGAGCACCGGGATCACGAAGATCTTTCCGTCGCCGATCCGATCGGTCTTGGCGACCTCGCGGATCGCAGCGATGACCTCTTCGGCGCGCGCGGACGGGATCACGATCTCGATCTTGATCTTCGGCACGAAGTCGATGACGTAGGCGGAGCCGCGATAGAACTCGGTCTTGCCGCCCGTACGCCCGAAGCCCTTGACCTCGGTGACCGTCATGCCGCCGACCTCGAGCTCGGTCAGGCGATCCTTGACGTCGTCGAGCTTGAAGGGGCGGATCATCGCCTCGATCTTCACGAGGCCGGTGTCCAAGCTGGTCTGGTCGTCACCCATCAGTGCGGCCTCTTCAGTGCATGAGGTGGCTCGGGCGCGAGCGGCTCGAGCGTGGACACGGCCTCGGCGACCGAGCGGATGCCGAGCTCGGCCATCAGCGCGCGCAGCTCGTTGGTGATGCGCAGCGCCGCGGCCGGCTCCGAGAAGTTGATGGTGCCCGCCTGCACGCAGTGGGCTCCGGCCACCAGGAACTCGAGCGCGTCTTCACCCGAGATGATCCCACCCATGCCGCAGATCGGAAAGCCCGGCAGCGCCTGCGCGACCTGATGGACCATGCGCAGCGCGACCGGCTTGATCGCCGGGCCCGAGAGCCCGCCGTAGGTGGTGGCGATCCGCGAGCGACGGGTGCGGACGTCGATCGCCATGCCGGTGATCGTGTTGATCAGCGAGACCCCGGCGGCGCCCGCTTGCTTGACCGCGTCGGCCATCGCGACCACGTCGGACACGTTGGGCGTCAGCTTGACGACGATCGGGATGTCGCTGACCTCGACGCAGGCCTTGGTCAGTCGATGCGCGACCTCGGGCACGGTGCCGAACTCGATGCCGCCCTTCTTGATGTTGGGGCACGAGATGTTCATCTCGAGCACATCGATCCCACGCCCGCCGAAGCGCTCGCGGTTGCCCTTGCTCAGCGTCTCGGCACACTCGACGTAGGTCTCGAAGTCGGTGCCGAAGAAGTTGACCCACACGCTCACGCCGAGCTCGGCCAGGAACGGCAGCTTCTCGCTCAAGAACGCCTCGCAGCCGACGTTCTCGAGGCCGATCGAGTTGAGCATCCCGGCCGCGGTCTCGTAGATGCGCGGCAGCGGGTTGCCGTGCCGAGGCAGCGGCGAGATGCCCTTGGTCGAGAGCCCGCCGAGCTCGCGCAGGTTCATGAACGCGGCGAACTGCTGGCCGTAGGCGAAGCACCCCGACGCCGTGAGGATCGGGCTGCGCAGCCGCAGCGGCCCAAACTCGCACGCGAGCGAGACGTCCTCGATCGCGCTCACCACCGCACCTCGTTGGCTTCGAACACCGGACCGTCGGTGCAGCAATACTTGTAGGGCTTGGCCCCGTAGACCGGCACCGCGCAGCCGAGGCACACGCCGAACCCACAGGCCATCTGCTCCTCGAGGCACAGGTACGTGGGCACGCCCTGCGCGAGACCGATCGATCGCACCGCGCGGAGCATCGGCGTGGGACCGCAGCTCAGGATCTCGACCGCCTCCCCACTGGCGGAAGCACGCTCGAGCCGAGCCTGCAGCGGCGCGGTCACCCTGCCCTGCTCGCCCTTCGATCCGTCTTCAGTCGCGAGCACCGTGGTCACCCCCCACGACGCGAGCTCGTCGAGCAGCACGAGGTCCGCCGCGCTGCGCCCTCCGTAGAGCATCTCCACGCGATCACCCAAGCCGGTCGCCGCGGCGACGCGAGCCTGCAGATGCAGCGGCGGAATGCCGACACCGCCGGCGACCAGCAGCTGCGTGCGCTCGCGCTGCGGCGCAGGAAAGCCGCGCCCGAGCGGACCGGTGACCGTCAGCCGATCGCCCGTCTGCATCTGCTGCAGCAGCGCGGTGCCGCGACCGAACACCTTGAGCAGCACCGAGAACCTGCGCTCGTCGATCGCCTGCAGCACCGAGAAGGCGCGACCATTGAGCAAGTCGCGACCCCACTCGCCCCGCAGCATGACGAACTGACCAGGCACGGCATCGGCGACCGGATTGGCGTGTGCCGATGCCAGCTCGAGGACGAAGTAGCCGCCAGTGAGCGGCCGGTTCGTCACCACGTCGACCTGGAACTGGGCCGGAGCCACGGCGGATACATAGGCGATGCAAAAGCCGCCGTCTATAGCGCTAGCGTCATCAGAACGGCGTCGTCCGGCGGGTCGCGATAGTAGCGAGGCCGGCGACCAAGCTCGGCGAATCCGGCGGCTCGATAGAGGCCGAGCGCGGCGACATTGCGGGACGCGACCTCGAGCTCGACCCGCTCACACGCACGCGCGCGAGCATGTGCGATGACGCCGAGTAGCAGATCTCGACCGAGCCCTCGCCCGCGCGCGCTCGGACTGACGCCGATGCGACGAAGCTCGCAGACATCGATCACGATCGTTGCGCACGCGAACCCGATCGCGGGCTGGCCAGCGAGCAACACGAGCCTGCGCCCCTGCGGGTCGCCACTCGGGCCGGCCAGCTCGGCCTGCCAGCTCGCCGACGTCCACGGCACGGCGAAGCAGGCGGCGTCGAGGCGCAACAGCTCGTCCAAGTCCCGCTCGCTCGCCTCGCGCAGCGTCGCGCTCAATCGGACGCCTCATCCTCGGCTCCGCTCGACGGCGGAACCACCGTCGGCGGCTCGGCATCGCGTGCGAGACGGGCGAGCTCGTCGCCGAGCGCCCCGCCGCGCTCGCTGACGGTC
>DATLLB010000818.1:0-15412 GCA_035538075.1 Enhygromyxa sp. | reverse complement strand
GCGCCGAGCCGCCGACGACGGCTCGGCGCAGGCGAGCGAGCAAGCGGGCCCGAGCTCGCCGTCGGGCGCGGGCGCGGGTGCGAGCAAGGCCGCATCCAAGCTCGATCTCGCCGGCGCTCCGAAGGCGTCGATCAGCGGGAGTGTCCGCGATCCCGAAGGTCGACCGATCGAAGGCGCGCAGGTCTGTGCCTTCTCCGACGACAATGCGCGACGTGGGCTCGACGATCGCCAGCTGCACTGCGCCCGCTCGGGGCCCGACGGCTACTATCGGATCGACGGCTTGCTGCCGGTGCTGACCGAGGTCCACGCCAGCGCGGCGACGTACAAGCCCACCCAGTGGGAGCGACGCGAGCGTGGTACGAGGCGCACCGAGCTGCCGCTGCGCGCGGGGCAGACCGCGGAAGGCATCGACGTGATCCTCGAGCCGGGCGGCGTGCTGGTCATCGGCGTGGTGCGAGACATCGCTGGCGGCGAGATCGAGGGCGCACACGTGATGACGAGCGGCGACTGGTTCACCCGCTCGGAGGCGCGCGCCGTGACGACGAGCGGCGACGAGGGCCGCTTCGAGCTCTGGACCGCACCGGGGACGATCGTCGTGAACGCGCAGGCCGAGGGCTACGCACAGGGCAGCGTCGAGGCGATCGCGCCAGGCGAGTTCATCGAGCTGTTCTTGACGCCCGAGTCGGTCCTGATCGGCAAGGTCGTGCTCGCCAGCAGCGGCGAGCCGGTCGAGGACGTGACGGTCTCGGTCGGCAGGGCCTCGACGCGCACCGACGCGAGCGGGCGCTTCCGCATCGATCGACTGCAGCCCGGCATGTACAAGCCGTACGCCGAAGGCGACGAGCTCTACGGCCACGCCGCCGAGCAGGTCCACCTCGGGCTCGGCGAGACCTCCGAGGAGGTGGTGATCCGCGTGCACCCGGCCGTGCACGTCGAGGGCAAGGTCGTGGTCGCCGGCTCCGAGCGCCCATGCACACAGGGCTGGGTTCGGCTCGACAACCCCGGCAAGCACAGCGAGCACGCGGAGCTCGACGACGAGGGTCACGTCGAGTTTCGTGGCGTGCTCGCGGGCGAGTACGAGGTCACGGTGGGCTGCGAGGCGCACGTCGCCGAGGACCACTACGACAAGCTCGTGGTCGGCGAAGAGAACCTCGGCGGGCTGGTCTGGCAGGTCCGCGAGGGGCTCGCGATCCGCGGCGAGGTCGTCGACGAAGCCGGGCAGCCGCTCGCGGACATCGAGGTCAACGCGCGAGCGGTCGCCGATCCCGAGGCCGCCCGATCGCAGCTCACCTACGACAGCCAGTACAGCGAGCGCGACGGCAGCTTCGAGCTCAGCGGCCTGCTGCCGGGGCGGTACGAGCTCGGGACCTCGAGCTGGCGCAGCCGGCCGGGCCCGCTCGAGCCGATCACCGTCGAGCTGCAGAGCGGCGCCGACGTCAACGACGTGCGCATCGTGATGCCCGCGCTCGGCAGCATTCGCGGACGCGTGCTCGACGAAGCCAACAACCCGGTCGCCGGCGCGTACGTGAACGCCTCGGAAGTCGGCGGCTTGGGCCAACAGAGCACGCGCAGCAACGACGCCGGCGAATTCACGCTCGAGCACGTGCGGCCCGGCCAAGCCCGCGTCACCGCCCTGTCGAGTGACTCGTGGTGGCCGCTTCGCAAGCCGGGCACCAGCGACGACGACATCCAGGGTGAGCTGGTCGAGGTCACGGCCGACGAGGTCGCCGAGCTGACGCTGATCGTCGAGTCCCGCGACGGTCGGATCACCGGTGTGGTCAAGGACGAAGGCGGAGGGGTGGTCGCCGACGCGTTCATCGACGTCGAGCGCATGTCCGAGAAGGCCGGGGCCAACGCATCCGCGGCTCGCCGCGGCGTGCGGTGGAGCTGGGGCAGCGAGCCGGTGCTGACCGACGCCGACGGTCGCTTCGCGCTCGACGGGCTGCCCGACGGCGAGTTCGTGGTTCGAGCGCATCGCAAGGGCGGCGGCGAGGCGGTGCTCGAGAAGGTCGCGCTCGGCAGTCACATCGAGCTGGTGATCGCCAGCACCGGCGAGCTCGCGGGTACGGTCAAGCTGGCCGACGGCAGCGCGCCCGAGCGCTTCAACGTGACCATCGAGGACAAGGCCGCGGGTATCGTCCGACGCGACTCGTTCTTCCGCACCGACGGCGCGTGGCGTCTGCAAGAGGTCCCGGCCGGGAGCTTCGAGATCATCGCCAGCGCGACCGAGGGCAGCGTGACGCTCGAGCCTGCGCTCACGCTCGCCGAAGGCGAGGTCCGTGGCGACATCGAGCTGGTGCTCGAGTCACGGCTCACCGTCCGCGGCCGGCTGGTGGATCTCGAGACCGGCGAGCCGATCGCCGGCATCGAGGTCCATGCGTCCGGCCGCAACACGCTCTGGCGCCCCGGCAGCGCCAACGAGCATCGCAACGTCTCCGGGCCCGACGGTCGCTTCGAGCTCGACAACATCCCGGCCGGACGCGTCGAGCTGATGGCGTGGAACCGCGCGGGCGGGAGCAAGAGCAAGTACGAGTTCAACAACTTCCCGCTCACGCTCGCCGCCGAGCCGCTCGTGCAGGACGTCGGCGATCTGAAGCTGGCCGCCAAGCGGCTCGAGCCCAACCAGGAGCCCGGCGATCTCGGCTACGAGCTCAACGCCTGGGATCCAACCATCGAGCGCACCGAGTGGGAGCCCGTCGTCGCGCTCGTACGCCCCGCCGGACCCGCCGACGGCAGCGGGCTGGCAGCGGGCGACGTGATCGAGAAGGTCGACGGACACGGCGTCAGCGGGTCGAACAGCGGGCTCTACCGGACGCTCACGTCGGTGCCGCCGGGGACCAAGATCACCCTCGAGATCCGCGGCGGAAAGAAGGCCGAGATCGTCGCCGGGCCGCCGATCAATTGATCCGAGCGATCGCTGAGCTGGCACTCCGCTTGCTGCTCGCGGGCGTGTGCTCGCGATCGACACGGCCGAGCCGATCACCAACCGCGCCGCGCGAGCGCTGGTGATCGTCGCGCACCCCGATGACGAGACCATCGGCGCGGCCAGCTTGCTGCTTCGGCGCTGGCGGTGCCGGCTGATCCACGTCACCAACGGCGCGCCTCGTGATCCGCGGTTTCGGCCCGCCCACGCGGGCACGCGCCAGCAGTACGCCCGACTGCGTCGCAGCGAGCTCACCCGTGCGCTGGCGCTGGCCGGCGTCGAGGCTCGCTGCGCGAGCGGCCTCGGCGTGCCGGACATGGAGGCGGTCGAATGGCTCGATCGCATCGCCCTGCGGCTCGCCGCCGAGATCGCCAGCTCGCAGCCCGACGTGGTCGTGACCCACGACTACGCCGGCGGCCACCCGGATCACGACGCGGTCGCGTGCGCGGTCGCGATCGCCGGTCGCCTGCTCGAGCGCCGCGGGCAGCCGCTGCCAGCCATGTACGAGATGCCGCTCTATCACGGCGAGGGCGGGCGCTTTCAGGTCGGCGAGTTTCCGGCGGCGCAGCGCGGCGCGGCGGCGATCGTGCTGACGCTGTCGGAGACCGAGCGCCGTCGCAAGCGAGCGATGCTCGACGTGTTCGCCAGTCAACAGCAGACGCTGCGGCCCTTCTACGCGCTCGAGGTCGAGCGCTTCCGCAGGATCTCGCCGAGCACTCACGACTTCACGCGTGCGCCCCACGAGGGCCCGCTGTTGTACGAGCGCTGGGGCTTCCCGATCACCGGGGAGCGCTGGCGCAGCGTGGCGGCCGTCGCCGTGCGTCGGCTGGACACGAGCGAGGCGCACGCATGAGCGCGCCCGAGCTGCACGCTCGCGTCCTCGAAGGTCACGCCGGGCTGATCGAGCTGCGCGACGAGTGGCGGACGCTGTGCGAGCAGTGCCCGTGGGCGACCCCGTTTCAGCGCCCCGAGTGGCTGCTCGCGTGGGCGGGTCAGCTTCGTCCGGAGCGCCCGTGGACGATCGCCGTGCGTGAGCGCGGGCGGCTGATCGGGCTCGCGCCGCTGTTTCTCTACCGGCGAGGCAACGCCCGCGTGCTCGCATTGCTCGGCGCGGGCGCGTCCGACTACGGCGACGTGCTCGCGCTGCCCGGCCGCGAGCGTGCGGTGGTACGGGCGATGCTCTCGGCGCTCGCCCGCCGTCGCGCTCGCTGGGACGTGTGCGAGCTCGACGAGGTTCGGCCGGCGATCTCACCGCTGACTCGGCTCACGCTGCCGCGCGGCTGGTCGATGCGCGTCTCGACGCAGAGCACCTGCCCTTCGCTCGCGCTGCCTGCTCGCGTGGACGAGCTCTCGCGCCATGTTCCGCCTCGCCACCTGCGTCGCTTCGAGCAGTATCGGCGCCGCGCCGCCAGTGCCGGCACGCTCGCGCTCGAGCGCGCCACACCCGACACGTGCGAGCGCCTGCTCGACACGCTCTTCGATCTGCATGAGGCCCGCTGGCGCGCGCACGGCAAGCCGGGAGGCTTCGCCGATTCGCGTGTGCGAGCGCTGCATCGCGAGGCCGCCGTCGCGCTCGCCAAACAAGACGCGCTGGCCCTCTACGTGCTGCGCATCGACCAGCGCCCGATCGCGTGTCTGTACGGCTACGAGCACGACCGCACGCTGTACTTCTATCTGGGCGGCTTCGATCCAGCCGCCGCGTCGCTGAGCCCGGGCGCGCTGGTGCTCGGGCTCGTACTCGAGACCTCGATCCAGCGCGGCCTCACCCGCTTCGACTTCCTGCGCGGCAGCGAAGCCTACAAGTACTGGTGGGGCGCCGAGGATCGCCACACCGTGCGCCTGCGGCTGACTCTCGATCGCGATCACGCCCGAGCGGTGCACGAGTCGGAGCTGTCGGCGAGCAACCGGCCATAGAGCGCGAGGTAGTCGTCGACCATGCGCTCGTCCGAGAAGCGCCGCTCGGCCGCCTCGCGACACGCGGCCCGATCGATCGCCGCCACGTCGCGGATCGCCGCCGCCATCTCGTGCTCGTCGGCGACCACGAAGCCGGTCCGCCCGTGCTCGACCAGCTCGGCCAGCGCTCCCGCGCCGAAGGTGATCACCGGAGTCCCGCACGCCATCGCCTCCATCGCCACCAACGAGCTGGTCTCCGCGACCTCGCTCGGCACCAGCAGCGCCCGCGCCTCGGCCAGCAGCGTGCGCTTGCGATCGAGCCCGACGGGACCCACGAAGCGGCGCTGCGCATCGAGCCGCGGTCGCACGTGCGTCTCGAAGTAGCGCAGGTGCTCGGCGTAGGCGAACACCTCGCCGGCCAGCACCATCGGCGTCGCGGCACGCCGAGCTGCATCGAGCGCGCGATGAAAGGCCTTCTCCGGGCACACGCGACCGAGCCCCAGCACGTAGCGGCCGCGCGCGCTCCCGGGCCGCAGCGCCTGCAGATCGACGCCGTTCTCGATCACCGCCGCCGCAAAGCCAGCTCCAAAGCCAAGTCGTTGCGAGCGCGACACACAGCTCAGGTGCGTGCGCGGTCGTCCGAGCGCGAGCACACCGGCCGCGTACCACGACGCCGCCAGATGCAGCGTCACCAGCACCACCGGCCCCGGCGCGGGCAGGTACGCCTCGAAATCGAGCCCGTGCAGGTGCACGAGATCGACCCGCGTCCGCGCGAGCGTGCGCTCGATCGCCGCCTTGGTGTGCGCCTGAGCCCTCGTCCGCGCGAGCTCGTCGAGCGGTCCGATCGCGCGCGGGATGGTCACCAGCTCGCCCGCGCAGCGACTGCCCTCGCACGCGATCACGATCGAGCGATGACCGGCGCGCGCGAGCTTGCGATCGATCGTGGCCAGCACCTGCTCGGCGCCACCGACCGCGTCGCAACCAACCGGCGCGAGCGGATACGCCACGCTCAACACCGTCAGTCGAGCCGTCATCACGAGCGCCCGGACACCGGCTCTTCTTCATGCCGCCGCGCGAGCAGTCCGACCGCGCGTCGATAGCCGTGGATCGTTCCGACGTCGATGTACTCGCCGCCGTCCGGGATCCCGCGCGCCACCCCACCCTCGGCGATGTACGCGTTGACCAAGGTCCCGAAGTAGACGTCCACGCGATCCCGCGCGAGCCAAAGCGCATGCAGGCGCCGAAGGATCGCGCCGGTCAGCTTGAACGCGCCCCAGATCCACGCCGACTCGGGCGCGGGATGCTTCACCTGAATTTCGGTCACGATCCCGCTCGCGTCGGTGCAGACCGCGTCGAACAGCTGCGGCCGCTCGACCGAGAACAGCAGGAACGACAGCACCCCGTCGGGCAGCAGCCGATAGCCCTCGCGCGGAAACCAGATCGTGTCGGGCAACCCGACCAGCACCTGCTCGTGCGGACCGATGAACGGCAGCGCCCGAAACAGCGCGTCGCAGAGCCCGACCGGCTGCGGCTGGACCACGTAGCACAGCGCCCCCGCGCAGGCGTGGCGGCCGTAGTAACCAATCAGATCGGGCTTGTCCGGCGACACCACCATGCACAGTCGATCGGCGCCGGCGCTGAGCATGCGCTCGATCAAGTACTCGCTCACGGCTCGCGGTCGCTCGACCTCGCCGTCGAGCTGACTGCCGATCGGCAGCAGCTCCTTCGAACAAGCCAGTGGTTGGATTCGGGCGCCGCGGCCCGCGGCCGGAATGATTCCCCACATGCGATCGTGCTCTCCTCGTTGCGACGTCGCTAGCAATTGCCGGGCCCGCTCGAACCAGCTTGACCGCCGCCCCCACCGCGTGCGACCACACGCCGACGCCCATACGCGCGGGCGGTGCCGCCGAGGCAACTCGACGGCCGAAGAGGGAACCCGGTACGAATCCGGGACGGCTCCCGCCACTGTGAGCGGCGACGTCGAGGCAACCAGCCACTGGACCCGAGGGTCTGGGAAGGCGCCGAAGACGGAAGACCCGCGAGTCAGGAGACCTGCCCCCCGCGCTCCACTCCAGCCGCGAGACGGGAGCAACTCGCATGGTCTACACGCCCTCCGCGTGCGCGCTGCTTGTCGCGTTCGCGAGCCCGCCACCGCCCAGCAACACCGATCCGCCGACGCAGGACGACTACCGCACCGAGGTGGTCGTCGGCCGCGATCACGGCGATGGGCTCGCGGCTCAGCGCGCGCTCAGTCGGCGCAACGTCGGGTTCGTCAGCGCGATCGATCTCGAGAGCGCACCCGATCGCCGACCTGCCGACGATCTCGCCCGCGTGATCAGCCGAGCGCCCGGCGTGACCGTGCGATCGATCGGCGGGCTCGGGCAATTCAGCGCGGTCTCGATCCGCGGCAGCACCAGCTTGCAAGTGCCGGTGTTCCTCGACGGCGCGCCGCTGCAGGGCGGCGACGCGGGCCTCGTCGATCTCTCGAGCCAACCACTCGACGCGCTCGCGCGGATCGAGATCTACCGCGGCTACGTGCCGATCCGCTTCGGCAGCGCGGCGATCGGCGGCGCGATCGATCTGATCGGCGCCGTCCATCGCGGTCCCGCGCGGCTCAGCTTCGTCGGCGGCTTCGGCAGCTTCCTCGCCCGCGAGGCGCGAGTCGGCTATGCGACCGCGCTCTCCAAGCGGCTCTCGATCGCCGCGCGAGTCGGCTATGCGGGCAGCCGCGGCGACTTCCCCTACTTCGACGACGGCAACACGCCCCTGCTCGAGGCCGACGACGGGCTGCTGCGTCGCGCCAACAACCACTACGATCGCACCTTCGCGCAGCTGCGCCTCGACGGGCGCTTCGGCGGCCTGCGCTTCGCTCATCAGGATCTCGCGTGGTGGAAGCAACAAGGCATCCCCGGCACCGCGAGCGCGCCCAGCAACGACGCGACCCAGCGCAACCTCGCGGTTCGCAGCCTCACCCGCGTGCGTCAGGATCTCCCGCGTGCGGCCGCCTACGTCGAGTGGGTCGGCAGCGCGACCGTCGAGCACCGGGTGTTTCGCGATCCGCTCGGCCAGGTCGGACTCGCGGCCGACCTCGAGCACGCGCTGACGCTCGACGGCTGGCTGTCGCCGCGCCTGCGCACCCCGCTGTGGACGGGCGCGTGGCTCGAGCTGATCGCCGAGCTGCGCGGCGAGTGGATCGACATCGACGAGCGCATCGACAGTGAGGACGATCCGGCCGCGCTGGCTTCCGGCGACGCGACTCGCTCGCGCACGACCGCGGCCGCCGGCCTCGAGCTCGAGCAGTGGTTGTTCGAGCGGCGCTGGTCGATCGCCGCGGGCGTGCGCGGCGATCTGGCCGTGAGTCGCTTCGCGGTCCCCAGCGGCGCCGGTGAGCTCGACGATGGCGGCCGCGATCAGCTCACGCTCGGCGTCACGCCGCGGATCGGCAGCAAGCTGGTGGTCATCGACGGCCTCGACCTCCGCGTCAGCGCCGGCCGCTACTTGCGGTTCCCGAGCCTCAGCGAGCTGTTTGGCGATCGCGGCTATGTGATCGGCAACGAGGGCCTGCGACCCGAGTCGGGCACCAAGCTCGACGGCGGCGTGGTGTTTGCTCGCGAGCAGCTCGGCGAACAGCGAGAGCTCGCCGGGTTTGCGACGTGGAGCGAGGATCTGATCCAGTGGGTCCGCAGCGGCCCGGTCGTGCGTGCGCTCAACGTCTCGGGCGCGCGCGTGCGTGGGCTCGAGGCTGGGCTCAGCCTGCGCGCGTTCGGCCGCGACCTCGCGCTCGACTGCGCGTACACGCTGCTCGACAGCCGCAACGACACGCCCGAGCTCGAGCAGCGCGGCAAGCCGCTGCCCGGCCGCCCGCGCCACAGCGTGCTCGCGCGCCCGAGCGGTGGGCATCGCTTCGTCGTGGGACGTCGCGGCGTCGCGCTCGAGCCTCGGGGATTTTACGAGCTCGAGTGGATCGCCGGCAGCTTCCTGGATCTCTCCGGTCGCGTCGAATTGCCGCCGCGTTTTCTGCATGCGGTCGGCGTCTCGCTGCGGGTCGCCGATCGAGTCGAGCTCGCGCTCGAAGGTCGCAACCTCGGCAACCAACTCGACGCCGTGATCACGCCCGACTACGGCCCGAGCACGCCGTATCGCGCCGCGATCAGCGACTTCATCGGCTTCCCGCTCCCCGGCCTCAGCGCGTGGGCGACCGTCCGCGTCGATCTGGAGTTTGCGCAATGATCACCATGCACCGCCTCCGTCCCCGTCACGCACTCGCACTCGCACCCGCACTCGCACTCACGCTCACGCTCGCCTGCGAGAGCACCCTGCCGAGCGAGGACGACGGCCCGCCGCCGCTGCACCAAGCCGAGCTCGAGAGCGGCTACCCACAGCTCGACGGTGCCTGCCGCGGACCGATCGTCGAGCCCACGCACCTGGTCGTGACCAGCACCGACTTCAACACCGGCGCGGTCGGACTGGTCGACATCGCGGCCCGCAGCGTCGCGCCCGATCTCGCGCTGGCCTCCTTCGACGCGGTGCCGATCGTCGCCGACGGCCGCGTGTTCGTGCTCAACCGCCACGGCTTCGACTATGTCGACGAGCTCGATCCCCACGCCGCGCTCGCGCTGCTGCACGAGTTTGCGATCACGCCCGCGAGCGCGGAGAACTCCGCCAACCCGCAGGCGCTCGTGATCGATCCCGAGGGCCGCGGCTGGCTGTCCTTGTTCGGCGCCGGCGAGCTACAGCAGATCCGCTTCCCCACCCTCGCCGCTGCGCAGCCGAGCGCCACGCTGGCCCTCGACCTGCGCGAGTTCGCCGACGACGACGCGATCCCGGAGCTCGGCGCCCTGATCGGCTGCGGCTCGATCCTCTTTGTGTCCGCCGCACGCATCGATCGCGCCAGCTGGACGCCCGTCGACGAGACCTTTCTTATCCCCGTGCGCGCCGACGACGAGCCGCGCCTGTTCGACTTCGATCCCGAGCATGCGGGGGCCGACGCCGTCGCCGAGCAAGCGGATCGCGTCGGCAGCTGGCGGGTCGATCCCGCAGACGATCGCGCGATCGTGGTGCTCAACTCCGGCCTCGAGCGCATCGACCTCGCCACGGGCGCGAGCGAGTGGTTGGTGCCCGAAGAGCTGTTCGCCGACGCCGGCTACGATCGCCTGCAGCTGTCGAGCTTCGATCACGACGCCGACGGCCGCATCTGGGTCACCGCCGCGAACGCGGACTTCGACGGCTTTCAGCTCCTGCGCGTGGATCTCGACGGCCTCGAGCCGCAGCTGATCGTCGCCGTCGACGGCCTGCAGAGCGTCAGCGGTGCGCTGGAGATCGTCGGCCACGAGGCGTGGTTCGCCGACACCACGATTGGGGCCTCCGGCCTGCGCGTGTTCGACCTCGCCGCGGATCCGATCGCCGAGCTGCCCGAGTCGCCGCTCGCGGTCGGTCTGCCGCCGATGAGCCTCGCCCCGCTATCGCTGTGATAGCCTTCCCTCGTGCGTCGCTCGCTCGTGTTGTGCACCTCCTCGTTGCTCGTCCTCGCCTGCGCCGAGGACGACCCGCAGACGTCCAGCTCCGACTCGAGCTCCGAGTCCGGCCCTGGCGATGGCGATGGCGATCCCAGTGACACGGCTCCGGGCGACACCGACGACGCCGACACCGACGACGCCGACACGGACGAAGCCGACACCGACGAGACCGAGACCGAGACCGGCGACGACACACCCGAGCCGATCTGCACCACTCCGCTCGCCGACTCGATCACCGCCGAGGCGATCGCCGCTCACCTGCTCGCGCTCGACACCATCGCAACCGAGAATGGCGGCAACCGATCCGCGGGTACGCCTGGCTATGAAGCCTCCGCCGCCTACGTCGAGGCCCAGCTGCAGCAAGCCGGCTACACGACCACGCGCTGGCCGTTCTCGTTCGATCGCTATGTCCTGTTCAACCCGCCCTCGCTCGCGCGGGTCAGCAACGACCCCGAGGTCTTCACGCAAGGGGAAGACTACGTGGTCCCCAACTGGTCGGCGTCCGGCAACATCGCCGCGCCGCTCGAGGCCGTCGACCTCCAGCTCGGCCTCGGCAACACGAGCACCAGCGGCTGCGAGCCCGAGGACTTCGCCGGCTTCACGCCCGGCAACGTCGCCCTCATTCAGCGAGGCGAGTGCACGTTCGTGGAGAAGGCCGACAACGCGCAGGAAGCCGGCGCGGTCGCGGTGCTGATCTTCAACCAGGGCGACACCGAGGATCGCATGGGCCTGTTCCTGGGCTCGCTCGGCAGCCAAAACCAGCTCGAGATCCCGGTGCTGTTCACCACCTACACGCTCGGGGCCGAGCTCGCCGACGCGGCCGCACTCGAGTCCGTCGACGTCGAGCTGAGCGTCGACGGTGGCGTCGAGTCGACCGAGACCTTCAACGTGCTGGCCGAGACGGCGACCGGCGATCCCGATCACGTTGTGATGCTCGGCGCTCACCTGGACTCGGTGCCGGCCGGCCCCGGCGTCAACGACAACGGCTCGGGCTCGGCCACCGTGCTCGAGGTCGCCAAGCAGCTCGCCGCCTGCTCGCCCAACCACAAGGTCCGCTTTGCGTGGTGGGGCGCCGAGGAGTGGGGCCTGATCGGCTCGCGCCAGTGGGTCGAGGCGCTGAGCGACGATGAGCTCGCGCGTCTGGCCCTGTACCTCAACTTCGACATGCTGGCCTCGCCCAACTTCGTCCGCTACGTGCACACCGGCACCGGCGGCCCCGAGGGCTCGAGCTTGCTGTTCGAGTCGTTCCTCGAGTGGTTCGACGCGCAGGGCCTCAGCACGTCCGGAGCCGGCTTCGCCGGCAACTCCGACTACCAGCCCTTCGTCGACGCGGGCGTGCCGTCGAGCGGGCTCGCGACCGGAGCTGGCGGCAGCAAGTCGGAGTCGCAGGCGCGGACCTTCGGCGGCACCGCCGGCCAGGCCTACGACGTCTGCTACCACCAAGCCTGCGACGATCAGCTGAACTTCAACCTCGAGGTGCTCGGCCAGAACGGGCAAGCGACCGCGCACGTGCTGCAGAAGTGGGCCACCGATCTCGGCCCGCTCGCGGCTGCGCCGGACATCGTCGTCGATCCCGTAGCGACCGTGGCGGCGCCGATCCTCGAGTGCGGCCACACGCACGAGTGACGCGATCAGCCAGCCAGCGCGCGCGCGATCGAGAGCTCGACCGGCGACGCGTTCGGCCGTCGATGATCGAGCACGCCGGCGACGTAGATCATCGGGTTGCCCAACCAGCGAACCCGCGGCGAAGGATTGACCGACGCCGAGTGCAGCATCAGCGGATGAACCAAGTAGATGTCGCCCGCCGCACCGGTCAGCTCGAAGAAGCGCGCACAGGTGCGGGTGATCGAAGGCGCGGTGTCCAGCTGGCAGAAGTCCAGGCCGTCGGCACTGTCCGCGAGCGCGCGCGCGACCTTGGCCGGTGAGTCGAGCGCCAACCACGTGTTGCCGCTCGCCGGCTCGAGCTCGTTGAACACGATGAACACCAACAGGCCCGCGCTCAGGTTGTCGAGCCGCGTGTCGACGCGCGGCGCATCGAGGTGCCAGCTGCTCCAATCGGGACTGGGGGCGATCTGCTCGTGCTCCCCGTCGCTCGGGAACATGATGATGAGATCGTCGGCCCACGAGCGCGTGCCGACGCGCTGCGCTCCGCCGAGCAGCTGCGTGACCGCGCGTGCGCAGGTGGGTGAGAACTCGTGGATGGCGAAGCGCCGGCGGCCAAGCAGATCCACGCGTCCGGTCGGCCAAGTCTGCGGATCATCGGGGTCGTAGTTGCGCAGCTGCTCGATCGCGATCGGGCTTCGCAACCACCGCTCGGGTTGCTCGCGCAGCCGCTGCTGGGCGTCGTGGACGACCGCCTGAGCGAGCGCTAGCGAGAACGCGTCGCGCAGGTGCACGTAGCCGTCGGCGATGAAGCCCTCGATCTGCTCGTCCGAGAGCACACCCGCCGCCGCGGCTCGCCGCGCTGCGCCGCTGGGCGGGCGCTTGCTCAGCGTGCGCTGCAGCAGCGCGCTCGCCTGCTCGAGGTCTTTGCCGTCGTGCTCGTGGGCCGCGGCGCGCTCGTTGGGATCGCAGCCGCAGCGCAGGCGCAGCGCTCCGTCGGCGGCTCGCGTCCGATACCACAGCCGCGCGCCGCGATCGGCCGTCAGCAGCTGGCGCGCTCGCTCGCAGCAGCGCAACAGCTGCTCGGAGTCCTCGCCCAGCCCACCGTCGATCCACAGCGCGAGGCCGAGCTCGCGCGCGGCGTCCGAGAGCAACCCCGGCGCGAGCGCGTAGACCTCGGCGAAGCGCTCGCGGGTCGGACCGCGGCCGCTCACACGCGCCTCGATCACGACGCGCAGCAGCTCCGCGCCGGCCGAGCCTCTCGGGCTGCTCACCGTCGCCTCCGAGACGCGCTCGGCCGCGCGCTCGAGCTCACCGCACTCGAGCAGCGCCTCGGCCTGCAGCAACCGCAACCGCACGCTCGGCCGCTCCGGCAGCGCCGCTTCGGCGAGCTCGCGCGCGCGACCGCGGGCCAACCACAACGCCCAGCGCTCGGCCAACGCGTCCTCGATGCGCGCGTGGATCAGCTCGGCCGCAGCCTGCTGCAACTGACCGAGGCGCAGATGCAGGCGTGCCCGCAAGACCCTCACCCACGACGCCGTCGGTGCGCGCACCAAGATCGCGTCGAGCTCGGCCGCGAGCTGCTCGGGCAAGTGCTCGTGCAGCGTCCACAGCCGCCGCGCCGCCTGCTCGGGGACTCTCGGATCGACGCGTGCACACGCGCGCTGGAGCTCGTGCACGTGCGCCCGAAGATCGCGGACCCCGAGCGCGGCCAGCTGTTCGTGAGCGGCCCGCTGCTCGGCGATCCAGGCGAGCCGCGCGGCGCGGGCCTCGAGCACGCGCAGGGTCTGGGCCGCGAGCGCCTTGTGATTCGCTGCGACCTTGTCGAGCAGCGCGAGCGATCGATCGTAGTCGCGCGTCACGTAAGCGAGCAACGCGGCGACCAGCTCGACGAGCTCGTGGGCCGGCTGCTTGGCGAGCGCCGTGTCGACGTCCGCCCGCGCCTTCGCGTAGGCGCCCCGCCGAGCCCAGGCGATCGCGCGCAGCAGGTAGGCGCGGGTTCCGAGCCGATCGAGCACCTGCTGCGTCAGCCACGAGCCCAGCTGCTCGGTCGTCGCGTCCGCACGGATCTCAATCTCATCGATCACCGACACGCACGACCATACGCGGAATTGCGGCTCGACTGCCCAACATTTCGAGTCGCGGCGCCGATCGTCTCGCTGGCGCAACAAAGCCGGTCGTCAGTGCACCGCTGCGACGGCGTCGAGATCGAACCCACCCGAGCCCTGCTGTCCCTCGCAGTACTGCTGTCCTTGCGCCTCCCAGTACGTGCGGCTGCGATCGCGAATGCGAACGAAGTACACCTGCGCCGGCCGATCCTCGAGCGCCGCGAGATCGAAACCATCGCCGCCCGCCACCGCCGGATCGGTCGGATCAACCCCACTGTCGGGATACGCGAGCGTCGGCGTCACCCCGGCGCAGCCCTCGAGCGCGACCGGATCGCACTCCCACGCGAACCACTGCTCGCCATCCTCGGAGACCGCGACCTCGCCCGGCTCGGGAAAATTATCGTCGAACGAATTCTCGAACACGATCAGATCGACCCCGGCCCCATCGACGATCCCCGGCTCGTCGAAGCGCAGCACGATCTCGCCGTCGCAGCCGAGGCTCGCCACGTCGTAGATCCCCGCTGGCGGACCGAGCACGACCTCCGGCAAGCGATCGTGGCCAAAGCTGCTCTCGCCCGCGGGGCTGAAGCTGACCACCGCGTCGGCGAACGCATCGCTGTCCTCCTGCTCGGCCGCAGCGCAGCCACCGAGCGAGACGATCGTGAGCAAAGCCGAAGACCGGGCGAACACGCGGCAGAGCATCGAAGCTCGGTCGATAGCCCGCACGCGCGCGAGCGTCAACGCCCGTGCTATGGTCCCGCGCGTGGCCGGGCTGCAAGCCGGTGATCCTCAGCGAGTGGACCGATACTCGGTCCTGCGTCGGCTCGGCCGCGGTGGCATGAGCACGGTCTACGAGGCCTACGATCCCGAGCTCGATCGTCGCATCGCCTTGAAGATCGTGACCGCGTGGGATCACGGCGACGATCACGGCCCGGCGCGCCTGGTTCGCGAGGCGCGGGCGATGGCGAAGATCAGCCACCCCAACGTCGCGCCGGTCTACGACGCCGGAGTCTTTGGCGACGCCGTGTTCATCGCCATGGAGCTGATCGACGGCCCGACCCTCGAGGCTTGGACCACTCGCACCGCGCGGCCGTGGACGGAGATCATGCGCATGTATATGCTCGCCGGTCGCGGGCTCGCGGCCGCCCACGACGCCGGGCTCGTGCATCGCGACTTCAAGCCCGACAACGTCATGGTCGGGCTCGACGATCGCCCGCGCGTGCTCGACTTCGGGCTCGCGCGCCCGGCCGCGCTCGACGACGACGATCTGCTGCTCGACGACGACGAAGAAGACGCGGGCGTGCTCGTGAGCAACTACGAGGCCGAGTACGACGCCGTGGTCGCGCGCAGCCACGAAGGCTCGGGCTCGG
>DATLLB010000817.1:0-4106 GCA_035538075.1 Enhygromyxa sp. | reverse complement strand
GAGCCGAGCCGTCGGCAGCCCCTTGACGGCGCCGTGAGCCGCTCGCTCAGCGCGTGCTCATCTCACGGGCACGGGATGCGCAGCTGCTTCACCATCGGATCGAAGCCGTAGCTGTTGCGACTGAGATAGGCCTCGTCGGTGAGCACCCAATCGGCGCCGATGTCAGCGAGCACCGCACCGCCCTCGCTCTCGAGCGGAATGTCGCCGGCGGCATGGTGGACGAACAAGCCAATGTCGAACGAGGCCACGCCGGGGGGCTCGTACTGCTCGAAGTAGTCCTGGTAGTAAGCGACGTACATGCAGACCGCGGCGATGCCCGCGGCCGCAGCCTCGAGCACGAGCTGGTTGTCCGAGGCGCCGCGCGTGGCCGCGGCGAAGCTGAAGCGCGGCGGGCTCTGGTAGTAGTCGGTGAAGAAGGCGAGATCGCCGTAGCCGGTGTACTGCTCGTTGTAGGTCTCACCGGTCTCCGGATCGGTGTAGGTCGTAGCGAAGGTCCGCGCGAAGCTGATGCGAAAGTCGTTGGGATCGATGCTGTCGGCGTTGGCCAGCGGCTGGCTGAAGGTCAGCGTGAGCGTCCGGTCGCCGTCGAACGCGATGTCGGTGACGCGAAAGCCTTGATCGACGTCGCCTGGTCCGCAGCCGAGCGCAGCCAGGCTCGCGAGCGGCCAGCGTCGGATGAGCGAGGTGCTGTGGCGAAGCTTCATGGCCGCATGATACCGACGCCACTCGCGGCGTCGTCGGCATCTCGCGTTTCGGCGCACAAAAGCAGAAGCTCAGCGCATGGCCGACGAACACACGCTCACCCACGGTCCCGACGAAGTCGTCGATCACCGCGTCCACGGTCTGCGCGACGGGCTCGACGGCATGCGCGACCTGATGGATCGCCTGCTCGGCCCCGAGGGCTGCCCGTGGGATCGCGCGCAGACGCTCGACACGCTGCGGCCCTACGTGATCGAGGAGGCCCACGAAGTGCTCGAGGCGCTCGACGCCGACGATGTCGAGGAGCACCGCCGCGAGCTCGGTGACCTGCTCTTTCAGATCGTCTTTCATGCGGCGATCCGCGAGCGAGCACAGCAGTTCGATCTCGACGGGGTGATCGAGGCGATCCGCAGCAAGATGATCCGCCGACATCCGCATGTGTTTGGGCCCGGCGGCTCTGCGCCACGGTTCACGCCCGAGCAGGTCGAGGCCAAGTGGGCGCAGATCAAGGAGGCCGAGCGACAGGCTCGGGCGCGCGCTCGCGGAGCGTCGGCCGACGAGGCGAGCGTGGTCCCCAACCCGCTGGCCGGGGTCCCGCGCTCGCTGCCTTCGCTGCAGCGAGCGTGGCGGCTGCAGAACAAGGCGGCGCTGGTCGGCTTCGACTGGCCCGACGTCGAAGGTCCGCGCAGCAAGGCCCGCGAGGAGTGGGCCGAGCTCGAAGCCGCGATCGAGGACGGCGAGCCGCAGGCGATCGAGGAGGAGTTCGGCGATCTCCTGTTCGTGCTGGTGCGGCTCGGGACCAAGCTCGGGATCGAGGCGGAAAGCGCCCTGCGCAAGGCCAACGAGAAGTTCGAGCGGCGATTCAGGCACGTGATGCAGCGCTGCCACGAGCGGGGGATCGCCCCCGAGTCGGCCGGGCTGGCCAAGCTCGACGAGTTCTGGGACGAGGCCAAGCACATCGAGCGTCGTGGCTAGGCGCTTGGCCAGCAAGGCGTTTGGCGTGACAGCACCGTCGCGGACGTAGCGAGTAGGCCGAGCGTCACGGGCTCGCGTTGCACCTTGCGACGGTGCTCGGGGTCTCCCGCGCCCGACTGCAGGAGCGTGTGCTCGCATGTTGGGGTCCCTCGAGCGCCCGACCCGCCCCGTTGGCCCCGTGCTTGCAGAGGCTCGTTGTGGCTTGGCAGTGACGAGGGGCGAGCCTGAGTACGAAGGGCACCAGCGCGGCGCTGGCCCGAGCCCGGACCCCGGACCAAGATGAAGGAGCGAGCGATGGCGGTCACCAATAGCCTGGTTCTCCAGAACAGCTACCGACAGCTCGGACCCGAGGCCCACGCTGCCGCAGAGGGCCACTTGAGCGTCGCCGCCGACGCGCTCCACATGGCGCTGTTGACCATCGAGGGCTCGACCGACGACGAGCGCACGGCCATGCAGAGCCGAGTGGCGTCCGCCCGCACGATCCTCGTCGAAGCTGTGACCGCGCTCGCCCGCGCCCGCGTCTACATCCCTGGCATTCGCACCTACGCCGTCAACATCGTGACCAACTCCGAGCCGGAGCTCGACCGCGAGCTCGCCCGTCTGCACGAGCTGGCCACCTTGCTGCTGTGGCGCAACCATAGTTTCTTGCCCGCGCGCACGCAGGCGCAGCCGCTCGCACCCGAGGACGAAGCGCAGCTGGCCGCGGTCGTCCGCGAGCTGGGCCTGCACGCGCGCATCGATCGGGCCATGCGGCACAAGTGGCTGATCGCGACCGCGGTGTTTGGGCTGCTGGCCCCTGCCGTCGGGCTCGGGTTGGTGGTGCTGGCGGTCGCCAGCGCAGCCGGGGCCGCGATCGAGCTGGCCCGCACCTCGCAGCCGCTCTCGGTGGCATAACTCGAGTGCTTTTCGGCGGTGCGCCGAAACACACTCCCAAAAATCGCTTCGCGATTTTCGGGAGCACGCGGTAACAGCCCATACAATGATGGGCGGATGCCGATCCGAGTCCGCTCCCGAGTCCGATCGTGGTTGGTGTTGGTGGTGTCCGGGGCGGCTTGCGTCGCCCGCCAGCCGCCCGCGGAGCTCGATGTGCCGCCGAGCGAGGTCGCTGGCCAGCCAGCCACACCGCGTCCGTCAGCACCGACGGTCGCAGCCGAGCCGCCCCCGGATCCCGAACCGGTCGCGACCGAACCCGGCCCCGGCCCCCCGCCGCTGCGCTACGGCCCGGTGCCCGACGGCCACCGGATGCTCGTGCCGGTCTCGCAAGCGCGGCCGATGCTGAACGACCACGGCTGGATGCCGCATCCGACTCGTCCGGTGCTGATGATCGAGTGGGTCGATTGCCTGGCGGTCGACATTCGCACGGGCGTGATCGTGGCGCAGTTTCAGGGCGAGCTCTTCCGTGCCTGCGAGGGGTTTTGGCCCGACGCCGACGAGCTGGGGACCGAGTACGGCTCGGCCGACCAGCAGCTGGTTGTCGAATCGCACGCGGACGTGCTCTCGATCCGCGATCACGCTGGCCAGCACCTCCACACGCTCGATGCCGAGGGCGCCGACTTCATCGCCCACCGCTTCGCCCCGGTCGGTCATCGGATCGCCGCGGTCGCCTGGGACTCGCTGGGCGTGACCCGAGAGGCGCCGCTGCGGCTGATCCTCTGGGACGCCGACAGCGGCAAGCGGCTCGCTACGCACAGGCTCGCGGTGCCGGGCGACCTCGAGGATCTCGCGTTGTATTGGAACGAGCGCGGCGTGGTGGTGTTGGCCCATCACAGCATCACGCGCCGCGAGGACGACTGGGAGGGGCCGACCAGCGCCATCTCGAGCTTCTTCTTGAAGAACGGATCGAGCAAGGTCCAGCGGCGGCTCGAGCTCGCCCATGACACGTCGCTGGGACCGACGCGGACCGATGCGAACGGGCTGTGGTTCTTCTCGTATCGAGAGACCTTCGACGACGACGATGGCTATCGCGGTCGGTTTCGGGCGATCTCTCTGACCGACCTCGGCAATGGCCTCGACTGGCGTTGGTCCGGCTCGCTCGACGATGACGACAACTCCGCGATCGCGGACTTTCGCGACGAGCGGACCGGTCGCTGGCGCGCCGACGCCAGCACGCAGTGGCTCGAGACCACCAGCGAGCAGAGCGGCTCCGGGTCCAAGGTCGCCCTCGAGATGCGCTGGCAGGCGATCACGGCCGAGCCGACGGCGAGCATCGAGGGTCGACGGCTCTACGCGGGCAAGAACCTCGACGAGACCAAGCTGGCGCCGAAGCTGCAATTGCTCGGCGTCGGCAAGGCCGGCCCGCTGATCGATTGGGGCTTGAATCAGGCGGCCGAGCGACCCGAGAAGACCCGGCTCGCGCTCGGTGGCTGCGAGGCTCTGGACGCGGCCCCGCAGCTCGATCGCGTGCTTGCGATCTGTCGCGGACGAAGGATGGC
>DATLLB010000816.1:0-2377 GCA_035538075.1 Enhygromyxa sp. | reverse complement strand
TGACCTCGGGCATGGGCGACGTCGTGTTCGCGCCGCTCTATGAAGCGCTGCGACGTCGTGGGGTCCGCTTCGAGTTCTTCCATCGCCTGACCAACGTGGCAGTCCGCGACGATCGCTTCGGCGCGCACGTGACCGCGCTCGAGTTCGACGTGCAGGCGGCGACGGTCGACGGACGCGAGTACGAGCCGCTCGTGCACGTCCGCGATCTGCCGTGCTGGCCGGCCCTGCCCCGTTATGAGCAGCTGCTCGACGGCGAGCGCCACCGGGCCGCGGGCCGTACCTTCGAAGCGGTCGACGATCACGAGCGCACGGCCGCGAAGACGCTTCGGGTCCAGCGCGACTTCGACTTCGTGGTGCTCGGACTCGGGCTCGGCTCGATCCCCTCGGTCTGCGCCGAGATCCTCGCTCGCGATCCGCGTTGGCGCGAGATGGTCGCGCGCTGCAAGACCGTCGCAACTCAGGCCGCGCAGCTGTGGATGCGCGAGGACATGACCGCGCTCGGCTGGTCGGGCAGCCCGACCAACCTCTCGGGGTATGTGCGGCCGTTCGCAACCTGGGCCGACATGCGCCAGCTGATCCGCGAAGAGAGCCTCGATCCGGCCCCACGCGCGCTCGCGTATCTGTGCTGCGTGCTGCCCGAGCGCGAGCGCAGCGACGCCGCGCAAGCCCACCAGGAGGTGCGCGCCAACGCGATCCGTTTCCTCGAGCGCGACGTCCACGTGCTGTGGCCCGGCGCGATCGAGCGCGGCCAATTTCGCTGGTCGCTGCTCTGCGACGATCGTGACGGCACGGCCGCGGCCGTCGACGGCGAGCGGCGAATCGACTCGCAGTATTGGATCGCCAACGTCGAGGGCTCGGCTCGCTATTCACAGTCGGTGCCCGGCAGCATCGCCTACCGCATCTCGCCGCTCGACCGCACCTACGACAACCTCACCGTCGCCGGCGACTGGACCGCGACCGGACTCGACAGCGGCTGCGTCGAGTCGGCCGTGATGTCCGGTCTGCTGGCTGCCCACGCGATCGCCGGGAGCCCGGCGTTGGAAGAGATCATCGGCTATGACCACCCCTGAAGCCCCCGCTGAGCAAGCCGCAGGCGAGCGCCTGCGTCGCGACGAGCCCGCTCGCACCGAGCCCAATCGTCAGACTGCCCACCTGCTGCTGCCGAGCGCCAGCGAGACCGTCGAGGCCGGCGTGAAGATGGCTTACAAAGTCTGTGACGAGTATGTGCGCCGCGGTCAGGAGGCCGCACAAAAGCAAGACGGGCCAAAGAGCGATCGGCAGAATCCCTGGTCGTTCCCCGGCTTGCCGCTCAATGGCAATCTCACCGCGATCCCGCTGCAGCTGTTTCGCACGTGGGCGCTGCTGGCCGGCAGTTGGGCGGAGATGACCAAGATCCCCGGCGCGGCCGAGAGCGTGCGCGCCACTGAAAAGCTGGTCGAAGAATTCTGGGCGATGCTCGGCGTCACGACCGAGGACCCGCAGGCCAAGCCCGACGGTGAGACCAAGACCGCGCCCGCTGCCATGCGGGTCGCCGTCGAGCTGGCTTCGGCGCAGCCGGTCGAGGTCGAGATCGACTTCGATCCGCCGAGCGGCGTGGTGCCGATCATCCAGCGCCTGCACCCGCTGCGTGGCGACGGCGATCCGCTGACCGCGTTGGAGTTCACCTACGACCCCAGCAGCGGCCGCGCCAAGCTCTCGCTCGCCGTGCCTGCCACCCAGACGCCCGGCCGCTATGTCGGCACCATCTTCGACGATCGCGACGACCGCGTGTGCGGCAGCGTCCGCGTACGAGTCGGCGACTGACCCCATGTTGTTCGATCCGCACACCGACGCGCACGCGCCCTCGCGGGCGATCGTCCCCGAGCTACTCGAGGAGTACGGCTCGCTCGCCCGCGCTTCGTTGTTTCGCTACCTCCCGAGTCACGAGCCGCGCCGCCACCTCTACGATCTCGCGGCCGACTACCCGCGCCGCGGCGGCCGAGCGATGCGTCCGAGCCTGTGCATCGCGGCCACGCGGGCGTTCGGCGGCTCGCTGGAGGACGCGCTCGACACCGCGACGGCGATCGAGCTGTTTCACAACGCGCTGCTGATCCACGACGACATCGAGGACGAGAGCGAGGTCCGTCGCCGCGCGCCCACGCTGCACGCCGCCCACGGCGTCCCGCTGGCGATCAACGCCGGGGACACGCTCGCGCTGCTGAGCTTTCGCCCGCTGGTCGCCAACGTCCCGCGGCTGGGCCCGCGGCTGAGCATGCGCATCATCGAGGAGACCGAGCGCATGGCCACCGAGTCGGCCGAGGGCCAGGCGATGGAGCTCGGCTGGCGGCGCGACAACGCGGTCGAGGTGCGCGAGGCCGACTACCTCGAGATGGTGCTG
>DATLLB010000815.1:0-6824 GCA_035538075.1 Enhygromyxa sp. | reverse complement strand
CCATCGTCGTGGACGGCCAAGTGTCGAGCGCCGGGTATGGAGTACGAGTGGTTCTGCTCGCGCGCTGGTGAAGCGCAGCGGGTGATCTGCTCGACCGTGCCGCGCTGAGCCGACCCAGCGGGTTACCATCGCGGCTCCCGTCCCGCGAGTCGCAACATGGTCCACGCACGCCCCCCGAGCGCGTCCGACGAAGATCCGACGATCTCGCAGCAGACCCGCGTCCACCAGCGGATCGTGCGTGACGACGATCCGACCGTCGCGCGCCCGAGCTCGATCACCGGCACACGTGGCGAGCTCGACGACGACGACCCCACGCTCACCGCGATTCGGCAAGCACCCGCGCAGGCGCTGCTCGATCACCGTTATCAGCTGATCCGCCGCATCGGCCAGGGTGGCATGGGCGAGGTCTGGGAGGCCCGCCACGTGCAGCTCGGCCGACCGGTGGCGATCAAATTTCTGATCCACGACGAAGGTGGCCCTCGCTTCAAGCGCGAGGCGCAGGCGATCGTCTCGGTCCGCCACAGCGGTGTGGTCGACGTGCTCGACTTCGGCGAGACCGAGCGAGGCGTGCCCTACTTCGCGATGGAGCTGCTCGAAGGCGAGACGCTCGCCCACCGCGTGCATCGCCAGGGCCCGCTCTCGTGGGCGTTCGTCCGCAACATCGCGCTCGAGGTCAGCGACGCGCTCGCCCATGCGCACGCGGCCGGCGTGGTCCACCGCGACCTCAAGCCCTCGAACGTGATCGTGCTCGACTCGCCGCCACCGCGCGGCTCCTCGACCAAGCTGATCGACTTCGGCATCGCCAAGCTGCTCGACACCGACAAGCCGCGCTTGACCAAGACCGGCTACATCCAGGGCACGCCCGCGTACATGAGCCCCGAGCAGGTGCTCGGCGAGCCGGTCGACGGCCGCTCCGACGTCTACGGGCTCGGCTGCCTGATGTACTTTCTGCTCGCCGGACAAAAGCCATTCAGCGACAAGAAGGGCACCGCCGCGCTGCGAGCTCAAATTGATGAATCGCCGCCGCGCTTCGCCGAGCTCGCGCCCGATCTGGCGATTCCACCCGAGGTCGAGGCGCTGGTGTTTCGTGCGATCGCCAAGGCCAAGGACGCACGCTTTCAATCGATGATGGAGATGCAGGCGGCGATCGTCGCGATCCCGCCCGATGCCGGCGCGAGCCTCTCCGGCGCGGCGATCAGCCGGCCCGCGCAGCTGCATCCCGACGAACCCGTGCCCGATGCCACCTTGACCGAGTCGGCCGAGTTCTCGCGCCTCGGCGAGAGCACCGGCTCGAACCCAGCCTTGCTGTCGAGCAGCTATCCGACCACGCCCGCGCCCGCGCCCGCGCAGCAGCGGGCGATCGGCGAGAGCATCGGGCTCGCGGCCGCGATCGTGGGCTCGCTGGCGCTGCTCGCCGCGGCCATCGTCGGGCTGATTTGGGCGCTGACCAGCTGAGCACAATCTTTATGCGTTTTTGATGCTCCGACCGCCGATCTCAACCGTGCTCTCGAGCCGCGCACCGCTATGATCGAGCAGGGCCAATCATGAACGAAGCATGGATCGGGGCGATCGTGGTCGTGGTGTCGGTGCTCGCGCTCGTTGGCGTGTACAAGGCGCTGACGGACGCCGCCTGATGCTCGACGGTGCGCGCGAGTACACTGTCCGCGGTGACGACGAGCGGGCCTGATCGCGAGCGCGAGCTTGACGGGAGCAAGCCGTCGGCGCGCTCGCTCATGCTCGAGCACATGCTGGCGTTGACGATGGTGACCCTGGCCAGCGGCGTGGTCGCGCTACTCTCGAACATCGTGACCACGACCGATCAGGTGATGATCTACCTGCTCGGTGTGATCGTGGTGGCGTTTCGCGTGCGGCTCGGTCCGGCGCTGGTCGCCGCGCTCGCCAGCGTCGCCGCGTTCGACTTCTTCTTCGTGCCGCCGCGCTTCACCTTCGATGTGGGCGAGGATCGCTATCTGCTGACCTTCGCGGTCATGACCGTGGTCGGGCTGGTGATCAGCTCGCTGGGCACCAAGATCCGTGCGCAGGCCTTGCAGGCCGAGCAAC
Organism: Enhygromyxa sp.; assembly: GCA_035538075.1. Lineage (GTDB taxonomy): Bacteria > Myxococcota_A > Polyangia > Nannocystales > Nannocystaceae > Plesiocystis. The sequence continues at coordinate 4,763 of DATLLB010000815.1, read as the reverse complement.
GCGAGCGCAAGACGGCGCGGCTGCTCGAGCTCACGACCTCGCTCGACAAGGCCCGGCGCGAGGCCGAGCTCACGGCCGAGCGCGAGCAGCTGCGGGCCTCGCTGCTGGCCTCCGTCAGTCACGATCTCCGCACGCCGCTCGGCACCATCATCGGCGCGGTCACGACCCTCGAAGATCGCGGTCATGCGCTCGACGATGAGGCCCGCGCGTCGCTGCTCGCGGCCATCCACGAGCAAGCCGAGCACCTCTCGAAGCTGCTGCGAAACCTGCTCGAGATGACCCGGCTCGAGGGCGGGGTTCGACTCGCGCGCGAGCTCGGAGCGGTCGAGGAGCCGATCGGCTCGGCCCTGGCCGCGCTGCGCCATCGCATCGGCGATCGGTCGATCACCGTGCACGTACCCGACGAGCCGCTGTTCACCGTCTTCGATCCGGTCGCCGTCGAGCTGGTGATGAGCAACTTGATCGAGAACGCGCTGCGCCACGGCGCCGATCCGATCGAGATCGTCGTGGGCGTGGAGAGCGATGACGAGATCGCCGTGCGCGTGCGCGATCGAGGTCCCGGCCTCGCGCCCGAGGAGCAGGCCCAGGTGTTCGAGAAATTCTTCCGCGGCGCACGAGCACGGACCGGCGGCGCCGGCCTCGGCCTAGCGATCGTCCGCATTCTGATCGAAGCCAGCGGCGGCCGGGTCTGGGCGCGCGCTCGCGACGATGGGGCCGGTGCCGAGTTCGGGTTTACGCTGCCCCGCGTCGCTGCCCCGCAGATCGACGAAGCCGACGCTCTCGAGGCCCACGATGACTGACCCGCGCGCAACCATTCTCGTGGCCGAGGACGAGCCGCAGATGCGCCGATTCCTGCGCACGCTGATCGGCAGCCACGGCTACCGCTTGCTCGAGGCCGAGACTGGCCGCGAGACGCTCGCGTTGGCGAGCAGCCACGACCCCGATCTGATCATCCTCGATCTCGGCCTGCCCGACGCCGACGGCCTCCAGTTGGTCTCGGAGCTGCGCGGCTGGACGCAGACGCCGATCATCGTGGTCTCGGCCCGCGGTCGCGAGCAGGACAAGGTCCAGGCGCTCGATCTCGGCGCTGACGACTACCTGACCAAGCCGTTCGGCTCGCAGGAGCTGCTGGCCCGCGTCCGCGTCGCGCTGCGCCACGCCTCGCGAGCCAGCAGTCCCGAGCTCGGCTCGGTGTTCCGCGCCGGTTCGCTGACCCTCGACCTCGTCCACCGCAAGGTCTTCGTCGCCGAGACACAGATCCACCTCACGCCGATCGAGTACAAGTTGCTCAAGACGCTGGTCGAGCACTTCGGCAAGGTGCTGACCCATCGACAGCTGCTCGAGCGCGTGTGGGGCCCGGCGCACGTCAATCAGACCCAGTATCTGCGGGTCTACATGGCCCAGCTGCGGCGCAAGATCGAGGCCGATCCGGCGCGGCCACAGCTGCTCAAGACCGAGACCGGGGTCGGCTATCGACTCGACGCGCCCGAGTCGTCGTGAGCGCCATGCGACCGCATTGCACATTGCAATGCGCGACGCTTTCGAGGTTGCGAAGCACCAGCCGACCGCGTGCGTGACTCAGCCGTGCGCGCGCAGGCTTGTCCGACCGACACCGATCGCCCGTAGAAAACGGTGGTCCGGTGGGCTGCCGGGTCATGGCACACACATTGCTCCGGCCCGCGACGAAGTTCAGGAGCACCCACATGATCGGATTTCTCATCCTCGGCATGCTGACGTTCGCCGCGCTCTACTTGCTCACCAACGTCCTGGACCGGGTCTGAACATGGACGCGGGCATGCACATCTTGGCCGCGACGCTCGCAGGCGCCGCGTTCGTCTATCTGCTCTTTGCGATCGTGCGTCCTGAGCGATTCTGACGGATCACGCCATGAACATCCTCTACGCTCTATCGCTCTTCGGTCTGACCGCCGCGCTCGCGTGGCCGCTGGGTCGCTACATGACCTGGGTGGCCGGCGCGCCGATCGGTGGTCGCTTCGATCGCGCGCTCTCACGCCTGCTCGGCGCCAAGGCCCTCGAAGCGCAGTCGTGGAAGAGCTACGCGCTCTCGCTGCTGGTCGCGAATGTCCTCATGTTCGTGCTGGTGTATCTGACCTTGCTCGGTCAGGAATGGCTGCCGCTCAACCCCGACCAAAAGGTCGGCCTCGAGCCGAGCCTCGCATTCAACACCAGCGCCTCATTCACCTCGAACACCAACCTGCAACATTACTCGGGCGAGCAATCGCTCAGCTATTGGTCGCAGACGCTGGGGTTGATGTGGCTGCAGTTCGTCTCGGCCGCGACCGGGCTCGCCGCGCTCTCGGCCATCGCGCGTGCGCTCGGTCCGACGGGGCAGATCGGTAACTTCTATCGCGACGCCGCGCGCGTGACCGTACTGCTCTTGTTGCCGCTGGCGGTCGTGCTGGCGCTGGCGTTGATGGTGATCGGCGTGCCAATGACCTTCGAGGGCGCAGCTGTGGCGCAGACGCTCGAAGGCGTGACCCAGACCATCGCCCGCGGGCCCGTGGCTGCGATGGTCGCCATCAAGCAGCTCGGCACCAACGGCGGCGGTTACTTCGGTCCGAACAGCACGCACCCGCTGGAGAACCCGAGCTTTGTCGGCGCGGTGCTCGAGAACATCGCAATCTTGCTGATCCCGATGGCCAGCGTGTGGATGTTTGGCCGCCTGATCGGGCGTCTGAGGCACGCAGCCGTGGTGTTCGCCGTGATGGCTGCCCTGCTGCTCGGCCTCGCGGTTCCGGCGTTGCTGCTGGAAGCCGAGCCTAACGCCGCGTTCGTCGGGCTCGGCGTCGACCAATCGCTCGGCAACCTCGAGGGCAAAGAGCTGCGCTTTGGCAACGCGAGCGGACCGCTGTGGGCGGTCTCCACCACCGCGACCAGCAACGGCTCGGTGTCGGCGATGCACGACAGCCTCAACCCGCTGACCGGCCTGCTACCGCTCACCGGCATGTGGATGAACATCGTGTTCGGCGGCGTGGGCGTGGGCTTCATCAACATGTTCTTGTACATCGTGGTCGCGGTCTTCATCGCCGGGCTGATGGTCGGGCGCACGCCCGAGTACCTCGGCCGCAAGATTGAAGCACGAGAGATGAAGCTGGCCGCCTTGGCGCTGTTGCTGCATCCGTTGCTGATCCTGGGCGGCACCGCCCTGTTCGCGGCCACACCCTGGGGACCCGAGACCATCGCCAATCCGAGCAGTCACGGCTTCAGCGAGATCCTCTACGAGATGAGCTCTGCGGCGGCCAACAACGGCTCCGGCTTCGAGGGCCTGGGCGACAACACGGTCCCGTGGAACCTCTCGACCGGCTTGATCATGCTGATCGGTCGCTACATCCCGATCATCCTGCCGCTGGCGATCGCAGGGTTTTTGAGCAGCAAACGGATGTTGCCCGAGACCACCGGCACGTTTCGGACCGACACCGTCCTGTTCGGGCTCTTGCTGATCGCAACCATCATCCTGCTCGGCGCGCTGCTGTTTCTACCTGCGGCGGTGCTGGGCCCGATCGCCGAGCACCTGTCGTTGGCGCGCGCAATGGGGGTCTCACCATGAATCCGAAGCCCAACGCCACCTACGATGCGCTGATCGAGAAGGCCCACGATGCGATGCGCATGCGCGATTTCCAGCGGGCCGAGCAGCGCGCACGCGAGGCGCTCGGGTACGACCCGGAGCGAGCCGCCGCCTATAACGTGCTCGCCATCCTACGTCACTATCGAGGGCTCCACTCCGAGGCCATGAATCTGTTGCGTGCCGGACTCGCCGTCGATCCCACATACGAGCCAGCGCAACAGAACCTGATTCGCTTTGGATCTTTTCCGACTCGGGGCACCGCGGTGCTCGGCGATGAGGACGAACAATGACGCCCAGCAATCCAGCTCGACCGGCCGCAACCGTCACGCGCAAGGCCAGCCGCAAGACTCCCCTGTTCGCGCCCGACTTGGTCCGGACCGCCGCCCGCGAAGCCTTGGTCATGCTGCTGCCGCAGCGCATGGTGCGAAATCCGGTCATGTTCGTGACCGAGATCGGCGCTGCGCTCAGCACCTTGTCGGGGCTGGTCGCCGCATTCTCGGGTCACGCGAGCGCCGGCTATCAGCTCGGCGTCAGCGTGATCCTCTGGATCACCGTGTTGTTCGCCAATTTCGCCGAGGCCATCGCCGAAGCGCGCGGCAAGGCACAAACACAGGCACTTCGCGCCACCCGCAAGTCGACCGACGCGCGGCGACAACGAGAGGACGGAACGATCGTGATCGTCGCCTCGACCGAGCTGCGGCCCGGCGACGCGGTCGTGGTCTCTGCGGGCGAGACCATCCCGGCCGACGGCGAGATCATCCGCGGTGTCGCCAGCATCGACGAATCGGCCATCACCGGAGAATCGGCGCCGGTCGTGCGCGAGGCCGGGGGCGATCGCAGCGGGGTGACTGGCGGTACCCGAGTGTTGTCCGACGAGATCATCGTGAGGGTCACCGTCGAGCCGGGCGACTCGTTCCTCGACCGCATGATCGCGCTGGTCGAGGGCGCGAAGCGACAAAAGACCCCCAACGAGATTGCGCTGACCATCATGCTGGCCGGATTGACGCTCGCGTTCCTGCTGGTGACGGTCGCGCTGGTGCCGATTGCCCTGCGTGATGGTGCCGGTCTTGTCGAGCAGGACGGTGTCGATGTCTCCGGCCAGCTCCACCGCCTTGCCGCTCTTGGCCAACACGTTGGCCTTCAGCGCGCGGTCCATGCCCGCGAGACCGATCGCGGCC
>DATLLB010000814.1:0-3238 GCA_035538075.1 Enhygromyxa sp. | reverse complement strand
CCGAACAGCCAGCGCGACCAGTCGCGGGCGAGCGCGTCATCGACCTCGACGCGCACGACCTCGATCCACCGCAGCGCCGGTTGCCGAAGCAGATCGGTGATCAGGCGGTCGATGATCGCGATCGCGCTGCGCTTGGGCCAGCGCAGCTGATCGACGTGGACATGCAGCTCGCGGACGAAGCCCAGCCGCCAGCCCAGCGAGACCCCCGGCTCGTCCGGGATCACCCGATCCCACAGACGCGGCTGCAGCTGTCGACGCAGCGCCTCGGCCTCGCTGCGCGCCCGCTCGGCGACCGGCCCGGGGTCGCTGGTCGCGACGTGGTCGAGCACGATCAGCTTGCCGAGCGGATCACCCTCGAGCTGCAGGAGGTCAGCCCAGATCAAGCGCAGCTCCGGCTGCTCGGAGCGATCGATCAAGTCGCGCTCGAGCAGCCGTCGGACAGTCTCGGGATCGTGCTTCACGCTCAATGTCGGAGATCGACATCACGCTTGCGTGATGTCGATCTCTGGCGCGCGCTCCTTGAACGCGTTGAGCTCCGGCGATTGATAGCGCGCGTAGTCGATCGCCCAGGGCACGGCCTTGATCTCGCCGGCGGTGCGCGTGATCGTCAGCGCCATCGGCCGGACGTCGCGGTAGTTGCTGTCTGGCGGAATGTCGTCGTTGTCGATCCCACCGGCCGAGAACACGGTGAACAGGCGGATGTCGTCGTCGCGGTAGACGTTCTTGAAGCCGGCGTTGACCTTCTCGTGGCCGCGGACCAGCAGGTTGGTGCCGAGCTTGGCCATGAAGTTGCGGAATTGCTTGCGGCCGAACGGGAACCGGGCGCTGGCGGCCTGCAGATCCTCGGGGATCGCGTCGGCGCGGCTGGGGTCGCTCCACAGCATCTGGAAGCGAATGTCGGGATCGTTGAGGCTCGACATGTTCTGCCAGCGCTCGCGCACGATCGCGTCGCGCGGGATGCCGGCGTGGACGAACAACATGCGATCGTGGATCAGCATGTTGGGCATCGAGTCGAAGAATTTCAGGTAGCGCTCGAACACCTCGTCGGGCACGTGATTGGCCAGCGAGTTGATGGCCTCGGCCGGACGCACGCCGCCGTAGACCCGGCCTTGATATTCGATGTAATACTCGTGGTTGCCGCGCAGCACGTAGACGTGCTCGGGCACGGTCAAGAACAGCTTGAGCACGGTCCGCAGGATGCCGTTGTAGGAGAAGCGCCCGCGGTCGATGTAGTCGCCCAGCAGGATCAATTTGATCTCCGGGTTGTTGGCCGGATCGGCGCGATAGCGGCGGACCTTCTCCATGAAGTCGGCCTGCATCAACGCCGCCTTTAGACAGGAGTAGCAGCCGTGCAGATCGCCGAGCACGATCAGCTCGAAGTCGCGGTCGCTGGGCGGGACCACGTGCACGTACTCGTCGAGGAACGGGGCGCTGCCGAACTCGAGCTCGTCGACGGTGGCGGCCGCGGCCAGCTTGCCGGCTCCGGCCTCGCGCAGCTTGTCCCAGTAGGCCTGGGCCTGATCGAGGATCGCCAGGTCGGCCTCGATCTGCTTCTTGATCTTGCTGGGATCGGCCGAGTAGTGGTGCTCGAAGCTGGTGAAGAAGGGGTGGTTCTCGGTCCGTGGTCGCAGCTCGATCGGCTGCGAGAGCTCGACGTCGTCGGCGACCACGTCCTCGTCGTCGAGCAGCGGATCCTGGTCGAGCAGCGCGGCCAGCTCGTTGCGGAACTTGATCTCTTCGGGGTGCACGACGCCGTCGGCGTTGATGAACTCGTCGACGACCGCGAGCAGGGCCCCGCGGTTGTCATGGTCGAGATCCTTGAACATCTCGAACGCGCGCAGCTTGAGCTTGGACTTGACGAACTCGCCCACGTCCTCGCCGTCGGCGACCGCCTCGGTGAACAGCTCCTTGACCTCCTGATCGATCTGCTGGAAGACCTCGACGTAGTGCTCGTGCTCGCGCTCGATCGCCTCGAAGCGCTCCTCGGGCGAGAGCTCGCCGCCTTGACGATCGTCGATGCGCGCGGTCACGACCTTGCGCAGGTAGGCGCGAACGAACGCCTTCTCGCTGAGGTCGAACTCGCTGTCGATGTACCCGCAGGTCGTGAGATAGAAGATGATGGCTTCGATCTGCTGCTCGGCGACTCGGGGATCGGGGGAGAGCTTGATCATGGTGCTCCGTGGTCGTGGGCCTGAGTGGAGGCGAGCCGGACCCGCGGGTCGGCGGCCGCGTGGATCATAGCGGTCTGCTCGCCTCGCGGGGACGCGACGCGCAGTGTGCGAGAGCTTGGCGCGCTGCGGCCGTGACGAGCCGCCCGTGCGTCGCACGGATCGCGGATGTGGTGGGCCCGTGCAAAAAATGTCTTCACGTCGCGTCCGCGGCTGCAATCTCGATTACCATCCGGCCGTGCGCGCGCACGCCTACCAGCTCCCCTCGGAGGTGTACCGTGAGCTCGAGGCTCAGCTGCTCGAGGGACTCGCCGGGGCTACGCTCGAGCAGCTCGGCTACCTGCTGGCCGATCACGACCTCAAGGTCGAGCTGCTCAGCGGCGAGTGGCGGGTGCTGTTCGAGGCCGCGGTCGACGTGTCCTACCAGGTCGTCGATCTGCCCGAGCGGCGCGCTCGGATGGCGGTCTCGCCCGACGAGCTCGCCGACTTCGTCGCGCTGCTGCGCGACCCTGCGCGGCAGAGCGAGTGGGCGCCGATCAGCTTCGGGCTCGCCGAGCTGGTCGACGCGCTGCCGGCCGGCGTCGATCTGGTCGGCCTGGTGGTCGTCGAGGAGGGCGACGACTGGATGTGGAGCGAGTCGAACCACGAGATCATCGCGATCCGCCCGGAGGTCTACGCGTTGATCGAGCCGCACATGCGACGGCTGGTCGAGGTCGGTGACTTCGCCGCGCTCGCGCGGCTGTGCGGCGACCACTGCGAGGGCGCGATCGAGTTCTCGCACGACAAGTGGCTGGCGCTCGGGCAGGCGATCGTCAGCCAGGCGCCGGAGCTGGTCCCGGTGGTCGAGGCCATGATCTCGCCGCCGGGCGTGTACCGCAGCATTCGCAAGTCGCTGTCGATCGTCGCGGACCCGCGCACGCAGCCGAGCCTCGACGCGTGGCTGCGCGTGCACTCGAGCGGGCACAACTACGGCCTGTATTTTCGCGACGTCCGTCGCGAAACCGATTGAGGGTCGTGAGCGGGCTGCGACCGGCGATCCGCGATCTGAGTCGACGCAAGCGGCTCGCGGC
>DATLLB010000813.1:0-3404 GCA_035538075.1 Enhygromyxa sp. | reverse complement strand
GCTCCGCCACGATCGTCAGCGAAGCGCCGCAAATGCGGCATCGGCCGCGGCGAGGGTCTGCTCGATCGCAGCGTCGTCGTGGGCGGTCGACACGAACGCGGCCTCGAATTGCGAGGGCGCCAGATAGACCCCGCGCGCGAGCATCTCGCGATGCCACCGCGCGAACTGATCGAGGTTGCTGCGCTTGGCCTCGGCGTAGTCGTGGACAGGCTCGGCCTGAAAGAAGAACCCGAACATGGCTCCGACGTGGCAGCTGGTCCAAGGGATCCCGTGCGCCTTGGCCCGCGCGTCGAGGCCCTCGCACAGCTTGGCCGTGGCAGCCTCGAGCGCGGCGTGGGGTCGATCGCGCTTGATGATCTTCAGGGTCTCGAGCCCGGCCGCGACCGACAGCGGGTTCCCGCTGAGCGTGCCGGCCTGATAGACGGGCCCGAGCGGCGCGATCTCCTGCATGATCTCGCGTCGCCCTCCGTACGCGCCGACCGGCATGCCGCCGCCGACGATCTTGCCGAGGCAGGTGAGGTCGGGCGTGATGCCGTAGCGCTCCTGCGCGCCGCCGGGCGCCACGCGAAAGCCGGTCATGACCTCGTCGAAGATCAGCAGCGCACCGTCGCGCTCGGTGATCTCGCGCAGCGCCTCCAGATAGCCCGGCCGTGGCGGGACACAGCCCATGTTGCCGGCGACCGGCTCGACGATCAGCGCCGCGATCTCGCCCTCGTAGTTGTGAAACAGCCGAGCGATCGCGCGGGCGTCGTTGTAGGGCGCGAGCAAGGTGTCGCGCACGGCCTCGCCCGGGACCCCGGCGCTGCCGGGGATGTTGAGCGTCGCGGCACCCGAGCCGGCTGCGACCAGCAGCATGTCGGCGTGGCCGTGGTAGCCACCTTCGCACTTGATGATCTTGCTGCGGCCCGTGTACCCGCGCGCGAGTCGGAGCGCGCTCATGGTCGCCTCGGTGCCCGACGAGACCAGCCGGACCATGCCGTCGCGCAGGCTCGGGACCAGCTCGCAGATCAGCTGGGCGAACTCGACCTCGGCGGCCGTGGCCGCGCCAAAGCTCAAGCCGTCGCGCGCGGCCTTGATGACCGCCTCGACGACCTCGGGGTGCGCATGGCCGAGCAGCGCGGGACCCCAGCTGCCGACGTAGTCGATCAGCGCCGCGCCGTCTTCGGTCACGATGTGGCAGCCGGTCGCCTTGCGGATGAAGGGCGGCTCGCCGCCGACCGAAGCGAACGCGCGCACGGGGCTGTTCACGCCGCCGGGGATGACCTTCTGCGCGGCGGCGAACAGCTCCTTGCTGCGCGGGCCAGCGCGGCCGTCATTGCTGCGCTGGACAGCGTAGCCGTCATTGCTGGCCTCGCTCATGCCTCGTCTCCCTCGTCGCCGTCGTCGTCGTCAGCCTCGTCGCCCTCGATCTCGTCGACGTCGCTCTCTTCTGCGTCCACGTCCTCGGGCTCGGGCTGCTCGGCCACCTCGCCGACCTCGGGATCGTCGATCCGGGCGGTGCCGACCACGACCTCGTCCTCGCCGAGCCGGATCAGCCGGACGCCCTGCGTGGCGCGACCGAGCGAGGAGATGCCGGCGACGGGCGTGCGGATGATCTTGCCCTCCGAGGTCACGACCATCAGCTGATCGGGCTCGCGGACCTTGACCATGCTGACGACCTTGCCGTTGCGCGCGCTGACCTTGATGGTCTTGAGGCCCAGGCCCGCGCGGCTCTGCGGGCGGTACTCCTCGGCCGGCGTGCGCTTGCCGTAGCCCTTCTCGCACACGGTCAGGAACTGCACGTCGCCTTCGGTCTCACGATCGAAGACCAGCATGTTCACGACCTCGTCGCCCTCGCGCAGGCCCATGCCCTTGACCCCGCGAGCGGTGCGACCCATCGGCCGGACCTCGGTCTCGTCGAAGCGGATCGCCTGGCCGTTCTTGCTGGCCATCACGATGTCGCAGCGACCGTTGGTCAGCTTCGCGTCGATCAGCCCGTCGTCCTCGGCCACGGTCGCCGCGATCAGGCCCGAGCTGCGGATGTTGGCGAACTCCGACAGCGCGGTGCGCTTGATGTAGCCCTGGCGCGAGGCCAGCACGACGAAGTGGTCCTCGTCGACCTCCTCCTCGCGGTAGGCGAGCATCTCGAGCACCTTCTCGTCCTCCTTGAGCTCCAAGAAGTTGACCAGCGCCTTGGGCCGCTGCCCGCGGGTGCCGAGCGGGAACTCGAACACGCGCTTGCGGAACACCCGACCGGTGTTGGTGAACAGCAGGATGTACGCGTGGGCCGAGGCCTCGAACAGCTCGATGATCTGATCGTCCTCGTCGCGGTTCGAGCCGGACTTGAGGCCCACGCCGCCGCGGTTCTGCACGCGGTACTCGGTGATCGGCATGCGCTTGACGTAGCCCTGCCGGGTGATCATCAGGACCATCGAGTCGTCGGCGACCAGATCAATCGGCTGGATCTCCTGCTCGTCGGCGACGATCTCGGTGCGGCGTCCGTCGCCGTACTCGTCGCGGATACGGGTCAGCTCCTCGCGGATCACCGCCATCAGCTTGGCCGGATCGGTGAGGATCGCCTCGAGCTCCATGATCAACGCCGAGAGCTCCTTGTACTCGGCCTCGATCTTCTCGCGCTCGAGCCCGGTCAGCCGTTGCAGGCGCATGTCGAGGATCGCCTTGGCTTGGCGCTCGTTGAGCCGATACGGGCCCTGCTTGGCCTTGTCGATCTCCGCTTGCGGACGATCGCAGCGCTGCAGGAACCCGGCGAAGCCGTCGAGCGGCTCGGCCAACAGCGCGAGCTTGGCTTGCTCGGGGTCGGCGCTGCCGCGGATCAGCGCGATGATGCGATCGATCGCATCGACGGCGACGCCGAGGCCCTCGACGATCTCGCGCCGCGCGAGCGCCTTGTCGAGATCGAAGCGGCAGCGCCGGGTCACGACCGTGCGCCGGTGATCGATGAAGTGCCGCAGGCAGCTGGCGAGGTCGAGCACCTCGGGGCGGCCGTTGACGATCGCGATCATGTTGACCCCGAACGAGGTCTGCAGATCGCTCATCTTGTACAGCTGGTTGAGGACGATCTGCCCGGCGCTGTCCTTCTTGATCGAGATCCAGATCCGCATGCCGGTGCGGTCGGAGTAGTCCTGGATGTCGGCGATGCCCTCGATCTTCTTGTCGCGGACCAGCTGGGCGATGCGCTCGATCAGCCGGGTCTTGTTCACCTGATAGGGGATCTCGGTGACGATGATCGCCTCGCGGCCCTTGTCGTCCTCCTCGATCTCGCAGCGCGCCCGAATCGTGACCGAGCCGCGGCCGGACGTGTACGCCTGCCGGATGCCCGCGGTCCCGAGGATGATTCCGCCGGTCGGGAAGTCGGGGCCCGTGACGTTCTGCAGGACCAGCTGCAGCTGCTGATCGGGCCGGAG
>DATLLB010000812.1:0-2704 GCA_035538075.1 Enhygromyxa sp. | reverse complement strand
CGAGCACGCGCAGCCGTGGCTCGACGAGGGCATGAACACGACCTCCAATCAGCTGGTGTACTGGGACGCGTACGGCGAGGATCCATGGATCGTCGAGCTGCTCGGGCATGCGCTGACGACCAACGATCTGCTGCTGGTCTCGCTGCTCGAGGCCGGCGGGCGCGACCGCATCGATCAGCCGGCCGATCGCTTCGATCCGCTGGTCGGATCGTACGGCACGGTGACCTATCAAAAGACCGCGGCGGTGATGCTGACGCTGCGCGAGCTGAGCGGGCGCGAGCCGTGGGACCGCGCGATGGCCCGCTACGCCGAGCTCGCCCGCTTCAACCACCCCGACGGCGCGCTGCTCGAGCGTACGCTCGTCGAGACCATCGGCGGCGACGATGGACGCATGCCCCTGGTCGGCGACGGCGGCCCGGGCACGGTCTGGCTCGACGTGCAGGACTACCTCGATCAAGGTCTGCGCGAGGCTGCGCTCGCCGACTATCGCCTGCTCGCGATTGGCAATCAGCGACGGCTCGGCCACGGCGGCTGGCATCGCGTCGGCGAGGGCGAGCCGCTGCCGCCCGAGCCACCGGCCGCGGTCGCAGCGACCGAGCGAGCGCTGGCCGGGCTGTTCGGTCGGGCCCCCCACGAAGGCCCGCGCGAATGGACCCTCGAGCGCGCGCGCGAGGACTGGGACGACCCGGTCGGCACGCTCGACGACGCCCAGATCGAGGGCTTCGTGGTCGTCGCCCGGCAGTCGAGCTTTCGGGTCCCCGTCGAGGTGATGGTCGAGTTCGCCGACGGCGAGCGCGTCACCGTGATGTGGGACGGACGCGACGATCATCGCCGCTTCGAGTTTCCCGGTCGTCGCGTCGTCCGGGCGATCGTCGACCCGCGCAACAAGCTGCTGATCGAGCCGCGCAAGCTCGACAACGCCGCGTGGGCCAAGGACATCCGCGAGCAGCGTGGTGACGACGCGCTCGCGACCTGGGTCGGCGACATCGGCGAAGCCGGCAACCTCGCCGCGCTCGGAGCTCTGGGGATCTGATGGCGACCAACAAGTCCCGCACCCGCCCTGCCCGCGCGCTCTCGCGAGTGCTGCGGGCGCCCGCGTTCGTGCTCGGCCTGTGGGTGCTGCAGCTGCTGATCGCCAAGCTGCTCGCCGCGCCGGCTCGCAGCGCCGCGCGAGCGGGCATGCGTGGGCACGCGTGGTTCGAGGACGGACATCGACTGCGGGCGATGACCGAGCTGTTCACCGACGAGCCCTCGGTGGTCGCTACGATCGCCGCCGCCCTGACGACGAGCGCGATCCTGGCTGGGCTGTTCTCGGTCATCGCCGCGCCGGTGATCCTGGTCAGGCTCGCGGGCGCACGAACGTGGTCGACCGTGCTCAGCCGCGCCGTCACCAAGCTCCCGGCCGTGCTGGTTCAGACCGGCTACGGGCTGGTGTTTCGGGCGCTGTGCACCGGCCTCGCAGCAATCCCCGCCACGCTGATCGGCGCGGGCGCGGTGCCGCTGGTCTTGTTGATCGGCAGCTTCCCGATCCTCGTGCTCGACCGCGCCCGCGCGGCGGTGGTGCTGGAGGACGAGCGCCCCTACCACCCCAAGACCTTCTTGCGCGCGATCATTCACGTCGCCAAGCGACCGCTGTGGTGGTCGAGCGGGACCGTGATCGAGGCGCTGAAGATCGGCGTCGGCGTTGTCGCGCTGATGGTCGTGATCCAGGCCGACATGGCCGGCGGCGTCTGGTGGGCCCGCGTCGCCGGGTTGCTCGCGGTGGTGCTCGGGCTCTGGCGGGTCTCGCTCGCGATCAGCCCGACGCAGCCGACCGAGCCGACCGAGCCACAGCGCTGAGCAACGCGACGCCTCGCAGCTCGTCCTCGGACCGCACATGCACGGCGGCCGTCAGCCCGGGGCCGTAACCCTCCGCGAGCGCGACCGCTGCCACGAGCAACGCCAGCGCTCCCCCAGCGACCCCGATCTCGCCGGTCGAGCCCGCCGGCCACATCAGCGAGAGCCGCTCGCGTCGGGTCCGATAGCAGCGCGCGTTGGCGTGCGAGGTCTCCCAGGCGTCGTAGCGCTCACCATTATAGTTGCCGACCACGAAGTCGATCTCGCCCTCGGGCACGCCCGCGTCCTCGATCGCCGACTCGAACGCGGACAGAAATCCATCGCCGACCGACCGCCCTCCGGCGAGCACGCTGGCCTGCTCATAGCCCATCCCCAGCCCGCGCACGGCCACCCGCTCGGGCGCCGGATCGCGTCCGACGAGCACGAACGCCGCCCCTTCGCCGGGCACCAGCGCCTGCGCGCGACCGGGCGCGATCAGCCGCTGCTCCGCGCCGAGCCGATCGAGGTCGGGCTTGCGCAGCAGCGAGTCCGCGCCCCCGATCACGCAGCGCTCGACCTTGCCCGCAGCGATCAGCTCCGCCGCGAGCCCGAGCCCCTCGACCACGCTGGCCGCCCCGCTGCGCAGCACTCGTGAGTGCTGCGAGAGCGGATGCCCGAGTCGCTCCGCCAAGCTCGCGAGCAGCTCGCCGTCGTCGGCTTCGCCGAGCGGGTGCTTGCGATGCCGCTCGGGCACCTGCCACAAGAGCGCGTCCGCAGGCCCGAGCGAGCACTCGCGCAGCGCTCGACCGGCGAGGTTGAGCAGCCACTCGCGCTCGCTCGCCCGCAGCCGCGGATCGGCGGACACCCGCGCGCCGATCTGCGGCTCGTC
>DATLLB010000811.1:0-6024 GCA_035538075.1 Enhygromyxa sp. | reverse complement strand
TCGGGCGACGAGACCGGCGGCGACGGCGATGGCGACGGCGATGGCGATGGTGACGGTGACGGCGATGGCGACGGAGAAGGCGACGGTGACGGCGACGGAGAAGGCGATGGCGATGGTGACGGCGCCCCGGCCGACTGCACGACCCACACCGAGTGCGTCGCGGCGCACGACGCCAACTGGCTGTGCAACCCGTCCGGCGAGTGCATGAACGGCATCACCGCCGAGTGTCAGATCCTCAAGTGGCCCGACAACACGCCGCAGGACAACGTCGTGTTCGTCGGCTCGATCATGCCGACGCAGCCGCCCTTCGACACGCTGGTGCTGCCGATCCAGAACGCCACCCAGCTCGCGTTCGAGGACTTCAACGAAGAGGACACGCTGCCGGGTGGCAAGCGGCTCGGCTGGATCGGCTGCGACTCGACGGCCGGCACCGATGTCGCGCTGACGGCCGCGCAGCACCTGGTCGACGCCGGGGTCCCGGCGATCGTCGGTCCGATCTTCTCCGAGGACGTGATCGAGGTCGCCGAGCAGGTCGCGATCCCCAACGGCGTGTTCGTGATCACCCCGACCGGCAGCAACAAGGAGATCACCACGCTGATCGACGACGACCTGGTCTGGCGCCCGATCGCCAGCGACGTCTACCAGGCCAACGCGCTGGCCGATCGCATGAACGCGGTCGCCTCGCAGGACAGCACGGTGATCCTGTGGAAGAACGACAAGTACGGTGAGGACCTCGCCGTCGACGCCTACGCTGCGCTCGACGCTCCGGTCGCCGCCGCGACCACGACCCACTCGTACAACGTCTACGCCGATCAGGAGATGCTGCTCGACGAGCTCGCCACCGTGCTCGGCCCGGTGATCGCCAACGAGCAACCCGAGACCGTGGTCATCGTCGGGACCAGCGAGGCCACGGCCATCATCCTGACCTACCTACAGGTCGCCGCGCAGATCGACCCGATGTTGATCCCGCAGAAGTTCATCTTGTCGCACGGCGCGGTCCCGTCGATCCCGGTGACCATCAACACCGCGCCCGACAACCCGACCAAGCAGCTCCTGTACGCGATCCAGGAGGGCTTGGCGCCGATCATCTTCGACGAGAACAACTTCGCCGAGTTCAACATTCGCTACAAGATCAAGTTCAACGATCAGGACGCGATCACGACCTCGTCGCTGAGCTACGACTCGCTGCTGGTGATCGCGTTCGCGATGGCGGCGATCCCCGACGGCGAGCCGATCACCGGGGCCAACATCGCCGCGCAGATGCCCAAGCTGGTCGATCCCAACGGCACGCTCATCAACTTCGCCGGCGGCACCTCGTTCATCTCGCAGGCCGTCAACGCGCTCTCGGTCGGCAACACCGTCGATCTGCAGGGCGTCTCCGGCGGCCTCGAGTTCAACCTCGACACGGGTGACGTCCGCACCAACCTGCTCGGCTGGGATCCGCTGGCGATCGGCGGGGACCTGACCAAGCCGACGATCGAGCCCAACCGCATCTACGCGCTCAATCCCGAGCCGGCGAACGACGGCACCTGGGCGGATCTGCCGTAGCGGCGCCGCCGAGCGACCCGCCCGAGTTGCCCACCGCGACGACGACACTATGCACCTCTGGTGCATTGGTGTCGTTCGATGTCCGTGGTGGTGCTGCTCGGCGCCTGTGGCCGCACGCCGGATGAGCAGCCGCGGCCCGAGCCGCACGCGCTCGACTATGTGGGTCGGGCGACGTGCGAGCGCTGTCATGCCTTGCAGGTCGCGGCGTGGACCGGCTCCGATCACGATCGGGCGATGAGCTCGCCGAGCGAGGGCCTGCTGGGCGAGCCACTCGCCGCGAACGTCGAATTTGGGCTTGGGTTCGAGCCGTTGCAGCAATACCTGGTCGCCACCGAGGGCGGCCGCCTGCAGGTCCTGCCCTTCGCCTGGGACGCCCGACCCGTGGGTGCGGGCGGGCAGCGGTGGTTCGAGCCGAATCCGGGCGCGGCACAGCACTGGCGAGGGCCGGCATACATTTGGAATCACGCGTGCGCCGAGTGCCATTCGACGGGGGTTCACGAGGGCTACGACGCCGACCTCGATGTGTTCACCACCACCTTCGCCGAGCTCGACGTATCATGCGAGAGCTGTCATGGGCGCGGCTCGGAGCACGTCCGCTGGGCCGATCGCGACCGCGCGCGGGCAATCCCCAATTACGGCCTCGAGTTCGAATTGCGCGGTGCCGAGCTCGGCGCGTGGCGATTCTCGTCCGGCGATGCCACGGCCGAGCGAATCGCCGACGCGCCACTCGCCAACGAGCTGGATGTCTGTGCGCGTTGCCACTCACGCCGCTCGCAGATCCACGAGGATCACCCTCGCGGCGCGAGCCTGCTCGATACGCATGTCCCGTCGTTGATCGAGCCGCCCCTCTATTTCGAAGATGGTCAAATTCGTGATGAGGTCTACGAATATGGCTCGTTTCTACAGAGCAGGATGCACGGCGCCGGGGTGACCTGCTCCGATTGTCACGATCCCCATGGCCTGAAATTGCGCGCGCCGGGTAATGCCCTGTGCGGGCGCTGCCACGCCGCGCAGACATTCGACACGCCCGCACACCATCGTCATTCGCCGGGCAGCGTCGGGGCCAGCTGCGTGGAGTGTCACATGCCCGCGCGCGTGTACATGGGCATCGATCCGCGGCGCGATCACAGCTTGCGGGTGCCGCGGCCGGATCTCAGCGTCTCGCTGGGTGTGCCCAACGCTTGCGAAGCCTGCCACGCGGAGCTCGGCGCCGAGCAGCTCGCGGCGCACGTCGAGGCCTGGGGAGTCACGCCCGATCAGCATTTTGGTGAGGTCCTCGCGCGGGCCCGCGCCGGCGATTCGGCGGTGGGCGACGAGCTGCTCGAGTTGCTCGTCGCACCGGACACCGCGTTGATGGTGCGGGCCACCGCCGCTTCGCTGCTGGGTTCGGTGCAGCCGTCGAGCGGACCGGCGGCGACGCTGGGCGTGCTGCAGTGGGCGCTCTCGCACGAGCAGCCGCTGGTGCGGCTTGGTGCCCTCGCGGCGCTCGACGGAGCCGCTCCCGCCGTGTGCTGGTCGCTCGCCGCCGAGCGCCTCGATGATCCGATCCGGGCGATTCGCTTCGCCGCGGTCCGACGGCTGGCCGCGGGCTCGACCGAGCACGGCGCCGCGCAGCGTGAAACCTTCGATCGTGCCCTCGCCGAGTACACCGCCGCGTTGCGGCGCGACGCCGATCGAGCCGAGACCCACGTCGAGCACGGCAACCTGCTGATGGATCTCGGTCGCCCCGCCGAAGCCGAGCTCGCCTATGCGCGGGCGATCGAGCGGGACCCGAGCTTTGCCCCCGCCTATGTGAATTGGTGCGAGCTGCTGCGGCGACGGGCTGACGAGGCCGGCTGCGCGGACAAGCTCCAGCAAGGACTCGCGCGACGACCAGACAGCCCCGAGCTTCACTATGCGGCGGCGCTATCGCTGATTCGGCGCGACCAGAGGGAGCAGGCGATCACGGCGTTGCGAGCGGCCGTCGATCTCGCCCCGGAGATCTCGACATACGCCTACGCGCTGGTGCTGGCGTTGCGCGAGCGCGGCCGAGAGCACGAAGCGGCGGCCGTGCTGCACGACGCCCGAGCCTTGCATCCGCACGATCGAGCGCTGCGTTCACTCGATGGATTGGTCGTTGATTCGCCTACCAAGAATACATGGTGAAGGGCCGGGCGCTGAATTTCAAATCGTATTCATCGCATTGGCCTGACGGTTGACGGTCCGACGATCTGCGACAGACTCGTCAGCACAATTCCGGAGGAAAGATCTTGCGTCACAAAAACATACGATGCGCAGCACTGGTGCTCGCCACGCTCGTGGCCTGCACGGAAGAGGATGAACAGTTGCCCGAGGCGCCCTTGGTCGCTGGCGTTTACGACATGACGGCTGACTTCGCCTCGTATCAGACCTTCGATGTGATTCAGCCCGACGCGGTACCCGCCGACGAGACCGCCCCTGCGGCCTATCTCGAGTCCAATCGCATCGCGGTGACTCAGGCGATCATCGCCGAGATGGAGGCGCGAGGGTATGTGCGCGAGCAGGCCGACCCGGACCTCGTGATCAGCCCGATGGTGCGGCTGCAGGACGTCGAGGTCGTGGCCGAGGAGGCCTGGTATGACTACTACTACGGCTGGTACTGGGGGTATGGCTATCCCTGGTACGACGTCGACGTGATCACGCTCGAGGCTGGCACGTTGATCATCGACGCGGTCGACGTCGGCGAGCGAGAGAACGTCGAGGACGATATGCTCGTGTTTCGTGGCTACGCGACCGGAATCATGCCGGAGCAGCCGACCGACGTCTCCGACGAGCTCGATCGCGCGATCGCGGAAATCTTCGAATTTTGGCCGAGCGAGTTACCATCATGATGAATCGCAATCCTCTCCACATCGGCATGCTCGTGGGCCTCGGCGTCATGCTCGGCGCTTGCGCCGAGGACGAGCCCGACGCGAGCTATGAGCCAGATATCGAGGTCGAGGTCAACCCCGACGCCGACTTCTCGCAGTACACGAGCTTCGACATCGTCGACCCGATCCCGAGCGCGAGCGGGGATCCGCCAGCCGAGTTTCGCAACGTTCAAACGACGCTGGAGGATGCGATCGTCGCCGAGCTGAGCGACAAGGGCCTGACCCGCGATCGCAATTCGCCGCAGCTGCTGGTGAATCCGCTGGTCAGCCTCGAGCCGGCAACCGACGCGGCGCAGTTCTACCAGGCATATTACGGCTGGTATTGGGGCTACGAATACCTGTGGACCGTCAATTACGAGTACATTGATGGTTCGCTGGTGCTCGACGTGGTCGACCGGGGTAACCCCGACGACGACGCCGACGACTTGCTGGTCTATCGCGGGGCCGCCCGCGGGCTGATGGCCGAGGATCTCGACGTCATCGAATTGCAGCTTCGCAACGCGACGCAGGCGATCTTCGCCCAGTGGCCGATGTAGGCGCCCACGTGCAGCTGTCCCGACGTGGGCTCTCGTGGTTTGCCGCGCTGCTCGGGTCGTTCACGCTCGCTTGTCGGGACCGCCAGGCGCCAGACACCGAGCTGCCGACCGAGCAGCTCGGACCACATTTTCGCAAGCTGCGGAGGCGCATTCGCAAGCACGTGCGTGAGCCCGAGCGGCGCGCGGCCGCGCTCGCGCTGGTCGAGTGCATGGACGAGAAGCTCGAGAGCGTCGGCCTGCTGTTGGTCGATTGGCGCACGGACTTGGCCATGCTCTCCGATGACGCAGGGAAAACGGTGGTCCTGGCGATGACCCGCAGCTACAGCGAGCGGCTCGGCGATGTCGCGCGCGACGTCGGCAGGCTCGCCTTCCAGCTCAGGCGCCACATCACGGCCGAGGAGTGGCCGCGGGTGTTCCCGACACCTGAGCGGGAGCAGGAGCCCGAGCCGTGTTGATCGCGTTGCTGGTCGGTGCGATCGCGGCGTTGCTGGTCGGCGCGAGCGGTGGCTCGGACATCTTCGAGCAGATGCTCCGATTCTGGCGCCGAGCGATTCGCCGTCACGTGCACGATCGGGCGCGACGCGAGGCCGGCGAGGCCAAGCTCGAGGAATTCGAGCGCGAGGCGGCCGTGCTGGTCGCCTCACTTCACGCGTGGATGGACTCGTTCGGCCGGGTTCATCGCCGCTACGAGTCGACGCTCGCCGACTATGATCGGCTGGCCGACGTACTGGTCGAGGAGGTCTACACCGCCCAGGTGCGGCTGCTCGATGTCGCCGACGAGCTTCGCCAGGCGATCGGCGAGCAGGCCTGGTCGGAGATCACCGAAGAAGTCGAGCGCGGCCTTCGGAAGGCCCGTGAGGCGCACGAAAAGAAGCAAGCGGACAAATCACGCGGGCGCGCACATTGTCGCGGGTAGAACATGGTGACGTGCACGAGCATGCATCGGTGCTAGTCACCTCTGCGCGATGCGCTCATCTCTCGGTCTCGCAATTGCCACCATCGTCATCGTACTGCTCAGCCCTGCTTGCGAATCGCAAGAGAGGCCGGCGGTG
>DATLLB010000810.1:0-9496 GCA_035538075.1 Enhygromyxa sp. | reverse complement strand
GCCAACGAAAGCGTGGGAGCCCGCGCCATAGATCTTCGGTGAACTGCGAGAAGGCTTCGGCACCGTCCACCTCGTCACGGGCAATCGCCACGAGGTAGCTCAGCAGCTCGGGACCGTAGCGCTGCACGATCAGGGTCGCCGCTTCGGTCCACCGCTGGCCCTCACACAGCGCACGGACGTCTGCTTCCACATCGAGCCGCGATTCGACCCCGGTCACCGGGCCAATTTACTCGTCTTCATGCGCAGCATGAACAACTCACTTCGGACAGCCGCAGTAGCGCGAGCGCTCGCTGGGCATCGGGTGGCCGGTCGGCTTCTCGTCCCAGGGCAGCAGCGCGCGCGTGAGCGGCCCGAGCGTGTGCTCGAGCGCGGCGCCTTGGCCCCGCTTCAGCTCGCAGCCGGCTTGCTCGGCGATCGCCAGCACTCGCAGGGCGGCCTCGATCTGTAGCTCGAAGGGATGGATGACGCGCCGCAGCTGCGTGTCGCGATCGTAGGTGACCGTCAGCCGCAGGTACTGGTACTGCCCCTCCTTGCTCTGCGAGGCGGTCAGGTACACGCAAGCAGGCTCGCGCTTGTCTTCGCTGAGCGCGAGGCCGCCTTCGTACCAGTTGGTGCTGCAGGCGAAGGGCGTGAAGCGAAAGCCCGACTGGGCATTGATGACGGCGTCGAGGTGGCGGGCGCAGTACATGGCCTCGGGGTGGCCGGACGCGCTGCCGCCCTCGAGGAAATAGAAATCGGGCTTGCCGCTGATCTTGCCGTAGCCGAGGTAGATCGAGACCGGTGAGAAGCGGCGGCCTCGGAAGCGCGCGCCGGTGATCAGATCGACACGCTGAAGGTCGCGCTCGCGGTTGAAGGCCCGCTGGTACCACTGCTCGATCTCCTCGATCGAGAACGCGAGGTGATCCTTGGCTTCGACGGTGCCGATCCAGGTGCCGATGAACGCGTCGGCCGGCGGCTTCTGCCGGGGCAGGGTCACGCGCACGGCCTGACAGTGGCCGGTGAACTCCGAGATGATCGGCTCCCCGCGGGCGTGCTTGGCCTGCAGCTTGTAGATCTCGTGGCGGCCCTTGGAGCGCTGGCGATCGATCTCGGTCCAGCCGCGGCGCGCGTAGATCGGCGGGCCTGCGATCTCGACGGTGTCCATGGGCTGCTCGAGCGACTGGCCCTCACCGCCGAGATCGAGCGGCATCTGCTGCTGTTGCTGCTGCTGCTCGATCGGCGGCGGCTCCCACTGCTGCTGCTGTTGTTGCTGCTGCTCGGGCTCGGACTCCACAGGCGCGTCGGGATCGACCTGAGCACCCACGCCGACCTCGTCGAACACCGGATGGTCGCTCTTGCGCAGCGCCTCGATGTGCGGCTCGATGGTCTCGGGCGTCTGATCCTCGAACCCGGGCAGGGCGGCGCTCAACAACTCGGCGAGGTGGCTGGGATTACTGAGATCGAGCTCGGCCATTCCGCGCGACGCTATCACGGCTCACGCAACCCTGGTTGCATGCGCGCTGCCGCTCCCGGTCACCACAGGGCTCCAGTGGACGGAGCGACACTCGCCGTATGCGACCGTCATCCACTACAGCCCCCCAGCGCACCGGCCGATCTGCCAGTCGGTGGCACACACGCAAGCGCACGTGTGCCCGATGCTCGCGGCTGCACCCGAGGTCGCGGCCGCCCTTTCAGACCGGTCCGCGGGTCCAAGCACTGACTCGCCGACTCCGTCGGCGAGCTAAGAAGTGATACCCTCGCAGCCATGGCGCCTGTCCACGGCCCGGATACGGCCAACGGCCGTCCGGAGCGGAGCGACACCGGCGATGCTCTGCGCGATGACACGTTGACCCGCTCGGGCAAGAGCGAGTCCATGTTGACGTTCGGCACCGAGACCGGCTCGGGGCTCGACACGCTCGCGTCGGTCGGCATGTCCGAGGTGCCTGCGCTGACGCCCGGCGAGGAGATTGGCGACTTCAAGATCGAGCGGCAGATCGGCAGCGGTGGGATGGGCCAGGTCTATGCGGCGCGGCGCATTCGCGGGGCGCACTCGGGCCCGGTCGCCGCTCCCGTGGTCGCGCTCAAGTACCTCGAGCGGACCAGCGCGAGCACGCTCTACCGCTTCAAGCAGGAGTTTCGGGCGCTCGCAGGGGTGACCCACGAGAACCTGGTCGCGCTCGGCGAGCTGGTCGCGCTGCCGGACCTCGGCACCTTCTTCACGATGGAGCTGATCGACGGCGTGCCGTTCGACGACTACGTGCGCGGGCGGACGCCCGAGGGCGAGCTGCCCAACCTCGCGCGCCTGCGACGTGCGCTCAGACAGCTGGTCGCGGGCGTTCGGCACCTGCATCAGCACGGCTGCATCCACCGCGACCTCAAGCCCTCCAACGTGCTCGTGACCGCCGAGGGGCGCGTGGTGATCCTCGACTTCGGGCTCGTGCAGGATCACTCGGGCGAGATCGATGACGATCCGGCCCAGCTGATCATGGGCACGCCTGCGTACATGAGCCCGGAGCAGGCCGGGCTCGAGCGCGCCGGGCCGGCGGCCGACTGGTACGCGGTCGGCGTGATGCTGTTCGAGTGCCTGACCGGCAAGCGTCCATTTCGCGGGACGCTGACGCACCTCTTGTTCGCCAAGCGCGAGTACGAGGCGCCGAACGTGGCCGAGCTGGTGCCCGACGCACCGCCCGAGCTCGCGCGGCTGTGTCAGCGGCTGCTCGCGCGGCAGCCCGAGACGCGGCCGAGCGCGCCCGAGATCGCGGCTGCGCTCGAGGGCACCGAGCTGGTTGGCGAGGCCGGCAGCGTCGCGCAGGCGCGCGCGCCTTTCATCGGTCGCACGCGCGAGCTGGCCGAGCTGAGCGCGGCGCTGGCCGAGGTTCGTGATCACCAGCGCCAGGTGACGGTGCTGGTGCGGGGGCGCAGCGGCTACGGCAAGTCGGCGCTGGTCCGTGCGTTCGTCAGCGAGCTGCGCGAGCGCGAGGCGGCGATCGTGTTCAAGGGCCGCTGCCTCGAGCGCGAGTCGGTGCCGTACAAGGGCGTCGATCCGGTCGTCGACGCGCTGTCGGTGTACCTGCGCCAGCTGCCGAGCGAGACGCTGGCCGAGTTGGTCCCGGCTTACCCATCGGCATTGATCCGGCTGTTCCCGGTGCTCGACGAGGTGTGGTCGCACGAGCAGCTGCGCGCGCTCGGGCGCAGCCTCGGGCGGACCAGCGGGCTCGATGCCCACGAGCTGCGCCAGCGCGCGTTCGCGGCCTTGCGCGAGCTGCTGAGCAAGCTCGCCCAGCGGCGCACGCTGGTGATCACGATCGACGACTTTCAGTGGGCCAATGTCGACAGCGCCCGACTGCTGACCGAGCTGCTGCGACCGCCCGAGGCGCCGGCGATGCTGGTCGTGATCAGCCACCGCGATCAGTCCGAGTCGGGCAGCGAGGCGCTGGAGGTGCTCGCGGCGGCCGAGTCGGTCGCCGATCGCGACGTCCGCGAGATCGCTATCGGTCCGCTCGCACCTGACGACGCGCGGGCGCTCGCGCTCGCGTTGATGGGCGACGAGCACGACGCGGCCAAGGCTGAGGCCTACGCGGCGGGGGCCGAGGGCAACCCGTTCTATCTCGGCCAGATGGTGCACGGCGCGGAGCTGGGCGCGACGCCGGGAGCGGGCGCGAGCCCGGGCCAGCTCGATCAGATCGTCGTGCGTCGGATCCTTCAGCTCGATCCGCCCAGCCGCGCGCTGCTCGAGGTCGTGGCCGTCGCGGGCGGGCCGATCGACAGCGAGGCTGCGTTCGCGGCCTGCGAGATCGAGCAGCCCGAGCGGTTGATCCGGGGGCTGCGTCAGGCCGAGCTGCTGCGCACCGAGCTGGGCTTCGATGGGGTCATCCTCGAGACCGCTCACGATCGGATCCGCGAGGTCACGGTCGGCGAGCTCGAGCCGGCGCAGCTTCGGGCCACGCACCTGCGCCTCGCGATCGCGCTCGAGTGTCACGGCAGCGATCCCGAGGCGCTCGCCCAGCACTTCGAGCGCGGCGGCGATCGTGCGACCGCGGCCGAGTACTACCAGCGCGCGGCCGAGCAGGCCGGCAACTCGCTGGCGTTCGCACGCTCGGTCGCGCTGTTTCGGACCACGCTCGAGCTGCTGCCCGAGGGCGCCGATCCGCTGCGCGTGGCCGAGATCCGGCGCGGACTGGCCGAGCAGCTGATCAACATCGGGCGCGGTCACGAAGCGGCGCAGCTGCTGCTCTCGCTGGCCGAAGGGCACGAGCGCAGCGAGCCGGCCCGCGCTCGTGAGCTGCGTCGGCAGGCGGCCGATCAGCTGATCAAGACCGGTCACGTGGAGGCCGGGTTGGCCGAGCTCGATCGGCTGCTGCGATCGGTCGGGCTGCAGCTACCGGGCAGCACCGTCGCGGCCGTGTCCGCGCTGCTGTGGGAGCAGGCTCGTCTGCGCGTGCGCGGCTTCGCGTTCGAGCGGCGCTCGGCCAGCGAGCTGCCGGCCGAGCTGCTCGATCAGATCGACACCTGCTTCGCGGTCGTCAACGGGCTGTCGACACAAGAGACGCTGCTCTCGGCGCTGTTTCACTACCGCAACCTGCGGCTCTCGCTGCGTGCGGGCGAGCCGGCCAGGGTCGCGCGGGCGCTCGCGTACCAGTGCGTGATCGATGTCGCCGGTCGTGACTGGCGGCGGGTCGAGCAGCACTTCGCGACCGCGCGCAAGCTCGCGAGCGAGCTCGACCAGGCCCAAGTGGGGTCCCAGGTCGGCGCGCAGCTGAGCGGGTTCATCGATCTGTGCGACGCGAGCGTGCACTGGTTCGAGCGCCGCTGGCTGCAGAGCAGCGTCCGCCACGTGAAGGTGATCGACAACCTCGAGGGCGTGTCGGGGGCCGCGTGGGATCGCCGGACTGCGCAGATCCACCACATGTGGACGCTGCTCAACCAGGGCCGGCTGAGCGAGTTCTGGGCGCGGGCCAAGGGCACCAGCGAGCGCGCGCGCGAGCGCGGCGATCTCCAGGAGATGGTCGAGGTCGCTTCGTACTCGGCGATCGCCCTGGTGCTGGCCGGCAAGCCCGACGAGGCGCGACGGCTGCTCGAGACGGCGCAGGCCGAGTGGAAGCCGGGCCGCTACCTGTTCGGCGACGTCTGGGCCTGCTTCGCGCGCGTGCACATCCTGCTGCACGAGCGCGAGCCGGAGCAGGCCGTCGCGCTGGTCGAGGACACGCTCGCGCAGATGAAGCGGACGTTCCTGGATCAGAGCGCGATGGCCCGCCACAACGCGCAGGAGCACCTGTGTCGCAGCTTGCTGGTGGCCGCGCTGGAGCGCGACGACGCTGGCCATGCTCGTCGCGCTCGCAGGCTCGCGGCCAAGCTGCGGGCGGCCAACAATGACGTGCTCACCGGGCAGATGGCGATCGTCGAGGCCGGGCTCGCGAGCATGGTCGGCGACCGCGAGGGCGCGCTGCGCTGCTGGTCCGAGGCCGCCGTGCGCCTGGAAGCGCACGGGGTCCAGGGCCACGTCGCGGCCATCTGCGCCCGCAAGGCTGCCGTGCTCGGGGACACTCAGGAGGCGCGGAACCTGGCCGCGCGCGCGCAGGATTACTTCGCGCGCGAGGGCATCGAGGACCACGACGGCTTCCTGCGTACCTTAGCGCCGGCCAAGCTCGATCGACTACTCGGGAGTCGCTAGCCGGCGCGATATAATCCGCGGCCATGCTGCGCCGCCTCAGCTCATGCTTCGTCATCGTCCTGGCGGCCCAGGCGATCGTCGCCTGCGGTCCCGAGCGCCCACCTCAGCCCGACGCGGATGGCAAGCGCGGGGTCCCGCAGGCCGCGGTCGCCGATCCGTACTTCTCGCCGGACGCCGATCAGTTCGTGATCACCTACGCCGGCGAGAAGGGCGAGTTCGCCGATTGCACGACGCTCGCCGAGGTGCCCGAGGCTGCGCGCGCGCGGGTCGGCGTGAACGTGTTTGGCAAACCGGCGCCGGCCGGGCGGGTGTGGGTGACCGATCTGAGCGCGCCGGAGCCCGACGGTCGCTATGCGCTCGAGTCGATCCCGCGCGACGAATTCGAGACCGAGCTACTCGGGACCGGCCGCGCGTCCGCGTTCGAGCTCCCCGCCGATCTCGACGCGATGGAGCTGCCGGGTACTCGCGAGGCGCCGGTGATCGTCTACAAGACCTCGTGGTGTGGCGTCTGCAAGCAGGTCGAGGCTTACCTGCAGAAGAAGGGCGTCGAGTACATCGCCAAGGACATCGAGACCGATCGCGCGGCCGCAGCCGAGCTGCAGGCCAAGGCCAAGCAAGCTGGCGTGCCGACCGGCTCGGTGCCGATGATCGACGTCGGTGGCGAATTGCTGCGTGGCTTCGATCGCAAGCGGCTCGACAAGCTGTTGTAATCGCGGTGACGCATTTCGGTCACCGCGTTGGCTTGCTCGAATTTCCAGTGTTATAGCGGTCTAGCGAGCACAACAGCATGGCGCATCGGACACCGGCGGCGCGGGTGCTCCCAGAGGTGGCGCTGGACCGCGACCGTTTCCTGCGGACCTTGCTCCGCCACCTCGCGGGCACCCTGCAAGATGTGATCGGACTCGACGAGGCTGATGGCTTCATCAGCATCGTCGGGCAGGAGATGGGCGAGCAGCTCGGCGACATGTACCGACGCGCGCTCGCGGTCGAGCGGCTGTCCGCCGAGCAGCTCGCCGCGGTGCTGGTCGATCTCAAGCAGCGCATTCAGGGCGACTTCTACGTGATTGAGCAGGACGAAGAGAAGATCGTGCTCGGCAATCGTGCGTGCCCGTTCGGAGACATGGTCTTGGATCGGCCGGCGCTGTGCATGATGACCTCCAACGTATTCGGCTCGATCGCCGCGCGGGAGACGGGTTATGCCAAAGTCGAGCTTCGAACCACGATCGCCACGGGCGCGTCCGGCTGCGAAGTGGTCGTGTATCTCCGGCCCACGTCGGAGGCCGAGGACGCCGCCGGGCGCGAGTACTATCGGGGGCTCGACGCGAGTGGGCCGTGAGTGGTTTCGAGCGGTCGCGGATCGCCTGACCGAGCCGCTGATTCTCCTCTCGCCTGCAGCCGTGGTGCTCGACCGCAACCGCGCGGCCATTCGGGCGCTCGGCCCCGATCTCGCGGATGAAGATCTGGCCGCGCGTGCCGGCGATCCGAGCGGGTTTCGCCGGTACATCACGCTCGCGTCGCGCTCGGCCAGCGCGCTGCCCGGCGCGGTTGAGTTCGATGGCGGCACGTCGCGCTGGCGCTGCGACGCCAGCGTCGTGGTGCTCGACCGGCAGGAGTTCGTGATCCTGCAGCTGCGCGCGGTCAATGACGTGGTCGCGCGTTGCCTCGCGCTCAACCAGCAAATCGCCAAGCTGCGCGCCGAGATCTGTCAGCGCGAGCACCTCGAGCACGAGCGCGACGTGTTGCTGGCGCGCGCGCAGGAGGCCCGCGCCGACGCCGAGGAGGCCAGCCGCTTCAAGGACGAGCTGTTGGCCTCGATCTCGCACGAGCTGCGTACGCCGCTGCATGCGATCGCGGGTTGGCTGGCGCTGCTGCGGGAGAGCCCCGGCGATAGCGAGCTGCTCGATCACGGGCTCGAGGTGATCGAGCGCAATGTCGGCGCGCAGGCCCAGTTGACCGAGGATCTCGTCGACGCCTCACTGGCGATCACCGGACGCATGCGGCTCGAGCTGCGGCCCGTCGATCTCGAGCATGTGATCCGCGAGGCGATCGAGGCCGTGCGCCCGTCGCTGGACGCCAAGCAGCAGCAGCTCGAGGTCAGCGCCAGCGCCGGCACCTGCATCGTCAATGGCGATCGCGGCCGGCTCCTGCAGGTGGTCTGGAACCTGCTGTCCAACGCGACCAAGTACACGGCCAAGGGCGGGGAGATCCGCGTGCAGCTGCGCAAGGTCGAGTCGCGCGCCGAGCTGGCCGTGAGCGACACCGGGATCGGGATCGCGGCCGAGCTGCTGCCGCACGTGTTCGATCGCTTCAGCCGGGGCGACGGCACCAGCACGCGCCGCTACGGCGGGCTCGGGCTCGGGCTCGCGATCTCGCGGCACCTCGTCGAGCTGCACGGCGGCGTGATCTCGGCCCACAGCGAGGGGCTCGGACGCGGGACCACCGTCGTCATGCAGCTGCCGCTGCCGGTCTTGCGGGCCAGCGCCGCGGTACCCCAGGCGAGCCCGGTCAAGCTCTCGGGCGTGCGCACGCTGCTGGTCGAGGATCACGACGACTCGCGCGAGCTGCTGGCCAGCATCCTGCGAGCCCGCGGCGCGACGGTGATCGCCGTCGATCGGGCGTCGCTGGCCCAGGACGAGTTTCGCAACCAGCTGTTCGACGTCGTGGTCAGCGACATCGAGATGCCCGACGAGGACGGCTATGCGCTCATGCGAAAGCTGCGGGAGCTCGAGCGCGAGCTCGAGCGCCCGCCGGTCCCTGCGGTGGCCGTGTCCGCCCACTCGCTCCGCGACGCCCAGAACAATGCGCTGAGCGCCGGCTACCAGGCGTTCCTGCCCAAGCCGCTGCGGCCCTCGGAGCTGGTCGCGACGATCACCAACCTGATCGAGCGCCGCTAGACCAGGTCAGCTCCTGCGGCAGATGCCGGCGTTGGCGTCGACGTTGGTGCCGGCGAGGCGCTCGAGGAACACGTCGGCCTCGACGAAGGTGGTGATGTGCACGGCCGGCTCGGGCAGCGCCTGGCCGGCGCGCAGATCGTCGAGCCGCTCGCTGAGGCCCGAGCCCGGCGTGTACACGACCACGCTCGGCAGCTCGAGAGCGTGGAAGGCCGCCTGCATCGCGGCCTGCTCGTCGGTCGGATCGCTGACGTCGATCTTGACCAGCTCGTACTTGGCCAGCTCGTCCTCGACCGCGGGATCCGAGAAGGTCTTGGCCTCGAGCTCGTGGCAGGGGTTGCACCAACTCGCGCCGAAGTCGACCAGCAAGGGCTTGCCGCTCTCCTCGGCCCGGGCGATCGCAGCCTCGAGATCGGCCAGAGTCTCGACCTTGCGCCAATCGGCGGTCAGCTCGACGTAGAGCAGGTTGTTGAGCGCGAGGATGGCCCCAAACGAAGCGACCGTGACCGCCACGCCCTTGATCAGCTTCTCGCTGATCGGGCCATGGAAGCTGCGATGCACCGCACCACCAGCGACCCCGAGCACGACCAGCCCGACGCCAAGCCACAGGCCCCAGCTCGGATCGATCACGAAGCTCGAAAGGGCAGGGCTGAGCGGGCGCAGGAAGTAGAAGGCCATCACGATCAGCGCGATGCCGAACACGCTCTTGACGTGATCCATCCACGGGCCGGGCCGAAACAGGCTCGCGCCGAGGGCCACCGCGAAGAACAGCGTGCCCATGCCGAGCGCGTACGTGAACAACAGCGAGCCGCCGTAGAGCACTCCGCCGGGGCGATCGGCCGAGACCGCGATGAAGGCCAGCAGGTTGAGCAGCACCGGGCCCGTGCACGGGGCCGAGACCAAGCCGCTGACCAAGCCCATCAAGAACGCGCCCAGCGGCCCTGCGCCGCCGACG
>DATLLB010000809.1:0-3574 GCA_035538075.1 Enhygromyxa sp. | reverse complement strand
GGGTAGCGACGGATCGCCCAGCGAGACCACCGACCCGGGCGAATCCGGCAGCGAGGGGCCAGGCGACGGTGATGGCGACGGCGATGGCGACGGCGATGGCGATGGCGACGGCGATGGCGATGGCGATGGCGATGGCGACGGCGAGGGCG
Organism: Enhygromyxa sp.; assembly: GCA_035538075.1. Lineage (GTDB taxonomy): Bacteria > Myxococcota_A > Polyangia > Nannocystales > Nannocystaceae > Plesiocystis. Next base: position 3,425 of record DATLLB010000809.1, on the reverse strand, counting down.
ATGGCGATGGCGACGGCGATGGTGACGGCGACGCCGATCCGGAGGACTGCTCGACCAACCCGATCCCGTGGTGCGACGCCGACTCGCTCTCGACCCCCAACGGCGTCCCCGAAGAGCCACCGGGCGTCGGCGGTTGCCCGCCTGGCATGACGGCGGTCGAGAACTTCTGCGTCGATCGCTGGGAGGCGGCGTTGATCGAGATCCTCCCCAACGACGCGCTCGCTCCGTGGTCGCCGTATCGGAGCCCAGGCGCGGCGACGGTGCGGGCCGTGAGCGCGCCTGGTTTGGTCCCGCAGGGCTACATCAGTCAGGAGCGCGCGGCCGCGGCCTGTCAGCTCGCGGGCAAGCGCTTGTGTACGGACATCGAGTGGCTGCGCGCGTGTCAGGGGTCGCAGACGAGCACCTACCCGTTTGGCAACCAACCGATGCCGGGCACCTGCAACGACGCGCGCACCTGCCATCCGGCGATCCAGTACTTCGAGACCGCGGCCGATTGGATCTGGTCGGAGCTCGATCACCCATGCCTCAACCAGCTCCCGGCCGGGCTGACCGCGACCGGCGAGCACGAGGGCTGCGTCAGCGAGGACGGGGCCTTCGACATGATGGGCAACCTGCACGAGTGGACGGCCGATCCCGCGGGCACGTTCCGCGGCGGCTTCTATGTCGACACGGTGATCAACGGGCCCGGCTGCACGTACAAGACCACGGCGCACGCGGTCAGCTACTTCGACTACTCGACCGGCTTTCGCTGCTGCGCAGACCTGTGAGCGAGCGCGTACTCGTGCAGCGCTCGCGCTTGCGCGCTCGAGAGCCGCACGTTTGGACGCGCGGCCATCACCTTGGCGAGCGCCTGCGCGGGCGTGTGCGCGAGGCCGCGACGCAGCAGCAACGTGGCGGCGAACAAGCCCGTGCGACCGTGCCCCTGCGCGCAGTGGATCAGCACCGCGTCGGCGTCTGCGACCTGCTCGATCGCGGCCTGCAGCTCCGCGAGCTTGGGCGCACGCGCGTCGAGGATCGGCATGCACACGTAGCCCTGCGCTTCGCGGATGCTCGCCGGCTCGATGAATTCGCAGGTCAGATCGACGACCACCCGCACCTCCGCCGGTAGCTCATGCGCAAGCAATCGCCGCGCGAGCCATAGCCTCGCGCCCGGCACGGGTGACACCGCAGGCTCGCGCACGAGCAGACGCGCGGCGTGCCAGACAGCCGCGGTGACCCACAGGTACGGCAACAGCAACACCGTCGAGACGAGCTTCCGGGTCCCATCCACACGCTTGCCGAACACGCCGACGTCGTCGCGCAGGTACGCGTACACGAGCGCGAGCACGCTGGTCGCAAACCACCCGATCACCAACCACGAGCCGCCGCGCACCCGCCGAGCCCCAAGCAATTTCCAGACCACGAGCGAGCTCACTCCCATCGCCGTCAGCCATGTGCTCGAGCCCCGACAGTTCGTCGCATGCGTGCGATCGCCGATGCGCTTTCGTCAACCCGCTGCTATGAGGCCGTCGTGCGCATCACCGCCTCCGCCATCTCCCTCAACGTCGCCGACCCGCAGGCCTCGGCCGACTTCCTGATCGAGCACTTCGGCTTCACGATCGCGATGCAGGCCGACGGCTTCATCTCGCTCGCCCGCGAGGACGTCGGCTTCAACCTGATCTTCCTGCGCGAGGGCCTCGCCTCGTTCAAGCCGGCCTCGCACGCGGCCGCGGTCTCGGGCGGCCTGCTGATCGCGTTCGTGGTCGAAGCGATCGACGAGGACTACGAGCGACTGCGCCGCGCCGGCGTACCGATCGTCACGCCGATCGAGACCGAAGCGTGGGGCGAACGCTACTTCCAGGTCGGCGATCCCAACGGCGTCATCATTCAATTGGTGCAGTGGGTGGAGGTTTCGAGCTAAACGCCCGACTTCACGACCAGCCCTTGCCGCGCGGGCCCGAGTTTGGCGATCGTGGGCCCCGCGATGGCAGCCAAGAAAAAGACCAGCAGCAAGAAGGCGAGCAGCAAGGCCGAGGGCGGCGAGAAGAAGACCGCCGCCAAGAAGAAGACCACCCGGCGCAAGAAGGCCGAGGCCGGCTCGCGCGGGCTGGAGCCGACCGAGCTGCTCGGCGACGACGACGCGCCGGACGAGGTCGAGGCGCTCGCCAAGCAGGTCGGCAAGGATGGCGGCAGCGTGCTCGCCCGCTACCGCGATCCGCTCGGCGGCCACTGGCAGTTGCTCGCGAGCCTGCCGATCGACAAGCTGATCCCGAGCCCGTTTCAGCGCGACTTGTCGGCGACCCACGCCAAGCGCATGACCGAGGTGATCGACAAGCTCGGTCGCTTCCTCGATCCGGTCATCGCGGTGCGGGCCGAGAACGGCGAGTACTGGACGCCGAACGGTCTCCACCGCCTGACCGCGATGAAGCAGCTCGGCAGCAAGAGCATCGTCGCGCTGCTCGTGCCCGACTTCGCGGTCGTCTACAAGATCCTCGCGCTCAACACCGAGAAGGCCCACAACCTCAAGGAGAAGTCGCTCGAGGTCATTCGCATGGCTCGCTCGCTGGCCGCGATCCCGGCCGATCCGCCGGCCAAGGAGACCGACTTCGCGCTCGAGTTCGAGGAGCCTGCGCTGCTGACCGTCGGCATCTGCTACGAGAAGCGCCCGCGCTTCTCGGGCGGCGCCTACAACCCGATCCTGCGTCGCTGCGAGGTGTTCTCCGAGGACGCGCTGGCCGACTCGATCAGCGCCCGCGAGTCCCGGGCCGAGAAGATCCTCGAGCTCGACGATGCCGTCGCCGAGGTCGTCAAGGCGCTCAAGGCCCGCGGCTTCGACAGCCCCTACATCAAGACCTTCGTGGTCGCGCGCATCAACCCGCTCAAGGGGCGCGGTGACGCGAAGCCGATCGACGAGGTGCTCGACACCATGCTCGAGAAGATCAAGGCCTTCGACGCGAGCGCGGTTAAAGAGGATGAGATCGGAGCCGGCGGCGGTGGCTACGGCGGCGGCGGCGAGGGCGACGAGGACTCCTGAGACCCCCGCAGCCAGCCGCAAACTGAGCCATGCACGTCCGCTTCGCGTCCGCCTCGCTCGCACTGCGCGCGAGCGAGGATGGGGCCCGCACGTAGTGCTCGACCGCGCGTGGTGACCCCCTGCAAGGGGGTCTTTTCCTGCATCGGCCACCGTCGTGCGGCGGGAAGCGTCTAGCAATGCGTGAGCCGTCAATCCACTGTGAACGGCTCGGGCGTGGGCGGCTCGCCGTCGGCTCGATCGATCCGCGTGGTGCCGGCGATCGACTCGATCACGCCGACCGGATCAGGCTGACCATGGGCGACCAGCAGATCGAGCTCGCCACGCAGCTCGAGCAGCGCGCGCGACTCGAACAGCTCGGTGGTCGGATCGACGCGCCGCTCGATGCCCAGCAACCACGCGCGGGCCTTCGCCA
>DATLLB010000808.1:0-3290 GCA_035538075.1 Enhygromyxa sp. | reverse complement strand
TCAGGCGGGAGCGCATCGGCCGGAGTCTACCAGCCGACGCGCCCGCACATCACACGGTGATGCCAGGCAGCGGCCCGTTGCCGTCATCGCCGAAGCTGCTGATGTTCACGCCGAGCGCCTGCAGCATCGTGATGTAGAGCTCCGAGACCTTGCCGTTGTCGATGTTCAAGTGCTGCCCGTTGATCAGCTTGCCGCACGCGCTGCCGCCGATCACGATCGGCATGTTGTAGTGCGAGTGGCTGTTGCCGTCCTCGATCTCGCTGCCGAAGTAGACCAGCGAGTTCTCGAGCATGTTGGAGTCGCCCTCGATCACGGTGCGCATGCGATCGAGCAGGTAGGCAAACTGCGCCATCTCCCACGTGTCAATCGTGCGCAGCTGATCCATGAGCACCGGATCGGAGCCGTGGTGGCTGATGTCGTGGTGCGCTCCGGGGATGCCCAGGAAGTCGTAGCTGCGCCCGCTGCCGCCGTTGCCGAGCATGAAGCTGACGACGCGCGTGGTGTCGCAGCTGAGCGCGAGCACGATCAGATCGAGCATGACCTTCACGTGACCGGGGAAGTCCTGGAAGCTGTACGAGTAGCTGCCGGTCTCGCAGACCAGGGCGTTCTCCTCGTTTTGGATGCGCAGCTCGAGATCGCGGACGCCGTCGAGGTACTGCTCGAGCTTGAGGCGGTCGGTCATGCCGAGCTTGCTCTGCAGCGCGGTCGCGTCGGCCTCGACGTAGTCGAGCACGCTCAGCCGGTACTTGCGGCGGCGGGCGATCTCTTCGGCGGTGGCGGTGGGATCGTAGCCGCCGAACATGAGATCGAACGCGACCTGCGGCGAGGTCAGCTTGGGCAGCGGGGTGAGCGGGTCGGCCCACGAGACGTTGCGCGAGTAGGCGCAGGAGTAGCCGCTGTCGCAGTTGCCGATGCTGGCCCCGCCGTCGATGCCGAGCTGCAGGCTCGGAACCGGCGTCGCGTCGCCGAGCGCGTTGGCGAACACCTGATCCATCGAGATGCCGTTTTGCAGGTCGGTCTCGGACTTGTTGACGCTGCGGCAGGTCAGGAACGCAGCCGTCCCCGCCGCGTGATCACCCGCGCCGTCGGGCTTGGCCGGCTCGTTGTCGATGCCCGAGAGCACCAGCACGTTCTGCTCGAGCATCAGATCGAACAGCGGCTGGAGGATCGGCGTGGCCGGAAAGTCGGGCCCGGTCGCCTGCGGGACGAAGTCGTCCATGTCGATGCCGTTGGGCACGTAGAAGGTCACCAAGCGGAGCGGCTGATCGGGGGTACGCGCTCGGGCTCGACGGATCGCGCGTGGGGCCAGCGACTCGAGCAGCGGGAGCCCGAGCGCCACACCAGCGCCGCCGAGGAACGCTCGCCGACCAAAGCCACCGGGCGGTTGCTGGTGCCGATCGGCGACGCGAGAGAAGTGTGTTCCAGGATGTCGCTTTCGCAGGCGCATTTTAGTTGTCCTCCACTTCGCCGCGGCGCTGCAGGAACGGGTCGCTGGTGACGATCAGCTTGATGAGATCGGGGAACCGCATGTCGGCGAGCACGAACTCGGCCTCGATCGCGTCGAGGTAGTCGACGTCGTCGAGCGTGAGCCCGCGGCCGAGCGCGTAGATGAAGGTCTTGCGCACGGTGCAGCCGGGGAACTCCTGATCGGCGGCGAGCAGGTCGGCGAGCTCGACGGCGTTTTGGAAGGTGTCGCCGTCGGTCGGGACTTCGCCGCTGGCGTCGATCAAGAACTCCTTGTCATGCGTGCGCCACTGGCCGATCGCGTCGTAGTTCTCGAACGCGAGGCCGAGCGGATCCATGAGGTCGTGGCAGGAGGCGCAGAGCGGATCCTCGCGGTGCTTGGCCAGCTGCTCGCGCATGGTCTCGCCCGCGTCCGGATCGGGCGGCGGAATGTCGATGTCGGGCGGCGGTGGTGGTGGGGGCAGGCACAGCAGCTGATCGAGGATCCACTTGCCGCGCTTGACCGGCGAGGTGGTCTCGGGGTGCGAGAGCACGGTCATCAGGCCCGGCGAGGTCAGCAGACCGCGACGCGGGAGCTCGGCGAGATCGAGCGCGACCCAGCCGTTGCCGACCGGCTCGACGCCGTAGATGGCCGCCAGGCGATCATCGACGACGGTCGAGGTGCCGTTGATCAGGTCGCTCATCGGCCGCGCCTCGGTAATGAAGCTGCGGAAGAACTCCTGCATCTCGACCCGCATCGACGCGCGCAGGTCGTCGTCGAAATTGGGGAAGGTCCAGGTGTCCTTGAACAGATCGTCGAGCGCGCGGATGTACAGCCACTGCCCGGCGAAGTTCTGCACGAGCGCCTCCGACCGCGAGTCCGCGAGCATGCGCTCGACCTGCTGCTCGAGCACCTCGGGCTCGTGCAGCGTGCCGGCGGCCGCGAGCGCGAACAGCTCGGCGTCGGGCATCGAGCTCCACAGGAAGTAGCTTAGCCGCGAGGCCAGCTCGTAGTCGTTGATCGGGTGCGGCTCGAGGCTGGTCGGATCGGGATCGAGCTCGACCCGGAACAGGAAGTGCGGGCTGATCAGCGCGGCCTCGAGGATCACCCGCAGCGCGTCGTCGAAGCCTTCGCCCTCGTCGACGACCACCTGGTAGAGGCCCATCAACGCGTCGACCTCGGTCGGGGTCAGCGGGCGCCGCCACGCTCGGGTCACGAACTCGTCGATGATCTGGCGCAGGCACGCCTCCTCGCCGTCGAGCGCAGGATCGCAGGTGACGATCAGATCGCGGATCGGGTTGGGGATCGGATCGGTCGGGCCCTCGATCTGCAACCAGTCGACGACGAGGTTGCGGTCCTGCTCGAGCTCCATGTCGTAGTAGTCGTTGGTGAACACGACCGCGACCTTGTGGATGCCGGCGTCGAGCTGAACCTCGATCTCGTGGACCTCGGCGAGCTCGGGCTGGACCGCGGCAATGTCGGCCTCGTAGACGACGACCTCGTCGATCGTCATGGTCATGTGCGCGAGGTCGGGCCCGGCTTGCGTCGCGTAGGCGCGGGTCGAGAACACGTAGGTGCCGGCGCCGGCCTCGAAGGTCGAGTAGACCTCGCCGTTGGTCCACAGCATCCAGAAGCCCTCGCCGACCGCTCCGCCGACCGTCTGCGTGACGTTCTCGGACTCGGCCTCCCACGCGTGCAGCTCGGGCATCGCGGCCACGCGCAGGGCCTCGTCGACCATGGTCTCGGCCGCGCGCTGGTAGAGCTCGAAGTGCAGCGGCGACAGCGACTGCACGTCGGAGATGTTGTCGAAGCCGAAGCCGTGCACGTCGGCCGGGAATTCGTTGGC
>DATLLB010000807.1:0-4901 GCA_035538075.1 Enhygromyxa sp. | reverse complement strand
GCTCTCGGGCGAGGTCGATCGGCTGCTGTACGAGCAGATCGAGCACGTCCGCGATCGTACGCAGGGGCGCGTCGACATCCTCTCGCTGATGCTCGACGCGCGCTTCGACGACGGCGAGCCGATGAGCGACGCGCACATCCGCGACGAGCTGCGGACCTTGCTGATCGCCGGGCATGAGACCACCGCGATCACGCTCGCGTGGGCGCTTTACGACATTCATCGCAACCCCGAGGTCCGCGAGCGCCTGCTCGCCGAGCTCGACGGGCTCGGACCCGACGCCGAGCCCGAGGCGATCGCCAAGCTGCCGTACCTCGGCGCGGTGATCGACGAGACGCTGCGGCTGCACCCGGTCGTCGAGGTGGTGTTTCGAGTGCTGCGCAAGCCGTGGAAATTTGCCGGCTACGAGCTGCCGGCCGGCATGACGATCTCGCCGGCGATCAGCCTCGTGCATCGCCGACCCGACATCTACCCGGAGCCCGAGCGCTACCAGCCCGAGCGCTTCCTCGACGCCAAGCCCAAGCCGCACGAGTACCTGCCGTTCGGCGGCGGCAACCGGCGCTGCATCGGGGCCGCGTTCTCGCAGTTCGAGTCGCGCATCGCGATCGGCACGCTGCTGCGCGAGTGCGAGTTCGAGCTGCTCGAGAGCGGCGAGCCTGCGGTCGAGCGGCGCAGCGTGACGCTCGGGCCCAAGAGCGGCGTTCGCATGCGGATGGTTCGGCGCCGCGTCGCGTCGCGAACGTAGTGGCGATCACGGCGAGCACCTCTACCCGGGCTCGGTTGAAATTCTCGACTGCTCGGCCGGTCGAGCGGTCGATGTCCAAGCACACGCTGACACTGCCTGTCATCTTCGCGCTCGCGGCCTCGCTCGGTTGCGACGAGCCCAAGCAGGCCACCGACAAGACCGAGTCGGAGACCGCGACGCAGGCCAGCTACACGCTCGCCGCCAAGGAGCTCGAGCTCGCGGCCGTGGTCGAGCTGGTCGAGCGCGAGGATGTCCGCGACGCGGAGTCGCTCGAGGCGCTGCTCAACGCCGACGACTCCACGATCGACGTCGACATCGACAAGGACGGCAAGCGCGACTTCGTCTCGGTCCACGAGGTCACGGTCGAGGGAGAGGCCCGCGCGGAGCTGGCCGCCGACGTCAAAGTGGAGGCGCAGGCCGAGGAGGACGGCGCGTTGACGATCACCGGCGACGACGGGCAGAAGGTCCGCTTCGAGCTGCGCGCGATCCCATCCTCGAAGGTCGAGGTCGAGGTCGAGTCCGTCGAGGTCGTGAGCGCCGAGGTCGAGGCCGAGGCCGTCACGGTCGCGACCGTCGACATCGAGCTGCACGCCGAGAAGCGCGAGGTCGTGGTCGAGGCCAGCTACGCGCCCACGGTCGTGGTCGTGTCGGAGGTCGAGATCGAGCACACCTACGTGCACCACATCGAGCTCGAGCACCGCCACGATCACCTCGTCGTCGTCGGTGCGCCGTTCATCGCCTGGGTGTGGATCGACGTGCGACCGGTCTATGTCGGTCACGTTCACCTACCGCCCGGCCACGCCAAGAAGCTGGGTCTGCATTGGCACCACCCTGGGCATGGGCACGGCCATCACAAGCACGGCCATCACGGCCATCACGGGCATGGCGGACCTGACAAAGTCCACGTGGAGGTTCACGAGCACGGCGGGCCCGACAAGGTCCACGTGAAGGTTCACGACGACCACGGCGGTGGCGGCAAGGTCCACTTCAAGGCCAAGGGCGGGCACGTGAAGGCCAAAGGTGGCAAAGGCGGCAAGGGCAAGCACTGAGCCGAATCACCCGAGCGCGTGGATGATCCTCGGATCATCCCACGCGCTGTCGTCACGGTGCGATTTGTCTTGAGCTCGAATGGCCATCGGCTCTATGCTGCCGAGCGATGTTGGACCTCGGCTACGACTACGCCACGTGTGTTCGCAATTCGGAGAAGGTCGCGTGGAAGCTGGACGAGGTCCTCCCGCCCGACACCAAGCTCAGTTTCACGCGGCCCTTCTTGCCCGCCGCGCTGGCCGGCGATAGCCGTATTTCGGTCCTCAGCGAGACCGAAAAGCTCAAGCTCAATCAAATCACCGGCAATTCCTACATGAACCTGTTCGCGTTCGTGGAGGAGTACATTATCGCGACTGTCGTGGATCACGCGCAGGCCGAGATGTATGGTGACCACATGGCCATTCGAGCGCTATTGCGCTTCGCCGAGGAGGAATGCAAGCACCAGGCGCTGTTTCACCGCTACTGCGCTGCGTTCGCGGAGGGCTTCGGCAGCGAATGCAAGGTGCTCGACAACGCGGCCGAGGTCGCCGGAGTGATCCTCAGCAAGAGCCCGCTTTCGGTCGCGATGATCACGCTGCACCTCGAGCTGATGACGCAGGCGCACTACACCGAGAGCGTGCGCGATAACGAGACCGTCGATCCGCTGTTCGCGAGCCTGCTCAAGGCGCACTGGCTGGAGGAGGCCCAGCACGCGCGCATCGACGCGCTCGAGCTCGAGAAGCTGGCGATCGCGGCCACGCCCGCGCTGATCACCAAGAGCTTCGACGACTATCTGGATCTGTGCGCCGCGGTCGACGGGCTGCTGCAGGCCCAGACCGAGATGGACATCGAGAGCCTGAGCAAGGCGACCGGCCGCAGCTTCACGGACAGCGAGCGCGCGGCCATCTTCGCGGCTCAGCACGCGGCCTACCGCAACACCTTGTGGTTCTCGGGCATGACCAACCGCCAGTTCGTCAGCGTGCTCGACAAGCTCTCGCCCGAGGGCGCCAAGCGAGTGGCCGAGCGCGTGGCGAGCTTGGCCTGATTCTTCGAGTTCGAGAGCCAACGGACGAACCCAGGGAGGGAACAACCATGGCGGCAGCGTTACAAAAACTGGTCAATCTCATGGGTCAGGAGCGGGGCCACCGCTTCTATATGGAGACCCTCGACAACCTGGGCATGTCGGAGCTCGCGACCCCCGACGACAGCGCGCGCTTCGGCAATGAGCTGATCTCGCGCGGCGGTGTGCTGGCCTCGATCGGCCGCTCGATCAAGATTCAGGCGATCCTGCAGGGCGCTCAGGTCGAGCGTTAGGCCCTCTCAGGGCGGACAGCGGGGCGGCCCGGCGTTGATGCCATCGTCGTAGATGCGGTGGCTGGGCATGCGCTCGCGCAGCAACTCCGCGAGATCGTTGCTCACCCGGTAGCGAGCCTCCTCGCCCTGGCGCAGCAGCACCACCGCGTTGCCGCCGTGGGTGCGGCCGAGGCCCTCGACCAGACCGTCGGCCCCGTCGTCGAGCCAAGTCACGAGCTCGGTCCCGTCGGTGGGCACCTGACCGCAGCTTCGCCACGTGCCGTTGGGCGGGCTGGCGCGATAGCAGCAACGGTTGCGGAGCTCGCCCGTGGCCAAGTCGGGGACGCCCTCGATGTCGACCTCGAACACGGCGATGTTGTCGAGCAGGCGCTCGTGCAAGGCGGCCATCTCCGCCTGGGTCTTGGCGTCGGGGTTGATGCTCGCCGGCGGGCACACGGGGCCCGTGGGCTTTCGTGGTCCGCACTCGGCCTCGTACTGCGATAACAACTCTTCGAGCTCCGCGACGCGAGCCGCCTGTCGCTCGAGCGACGTGACCTGCTCGTCGAGATCCTCGATGCGCTCGGCTTGCTGGTCGCGCTCTTCGGTAGCCCGCGCGAGCGCCTGCTGGGCCTCGTCGAGCGCGTGCACCGAGTCGTCGAGCTGGGTCTCTTGAATGGTCGCGAACACGAACAGCACGACCATGAACACGTCCAGCAGCGGGAGCATGTCGATGCCGCGCCTGGCCATCGGCTAGTGCTCCTCGCTGCTGGCGTTTGGCCGCTCGAGGCCCTCGAGCAGGGCCATGCGGACGTACTGGCGCGCGCGCTCGATCAGCGAGTCGCAGGCGCCCGCGATGGCCGACAGCGCGAGCGCTCCGATCAACCCCCAGAAGGTGGTGCCGAGCGCCATCGGCAAGCTCGCGCGGAAGCTCTCGAGATCGGTCGGATCGGAGCTGACCAGCGCGAACACGGTGCCGAGGATCCCGAGATGCACCGCGAATTGAGCGAAGCGCTCGATCCACGCGACGCGCTCGCCCAGCCGAATCAGCTCGCGCGCGGCCGGCTCGCTCGCGTCCCCGGTCATCAAGCGCGTGATCTCTTCGAAGCTCAGATCGACGACCGGCGCCGACTCGAGCCGCCGACGGATCGGGTGATCGGCGTGCAGCTGTCCGGCGAGCCGACGCAGCAGCTGCAGCGCGCCCGTGAGCTGGTCGAAGGCTTGCTGGCCCTGCCGGAACCACAGCGCCGCGCCGACGATCATCGCAATGACGGCGAGCAGGACGACGACGCCGAGGGGATCGAACAAGCTGCGCAGGATCATGGAACGAGCTCACGGCCCGCGAGGGCCGAGCAGGGGGTGAGGGGCCCCGACGTGGCTTTGCCACGGTGGGGAGCGGGACCGGCTACGGTCCCGCTATCAAGACCAGAGGAGTTGTCCGTGCGCAGCATGGACAACTCAGTTGCGCTCGATCGAGACTTTGAGCTTCTTCGCCTTCAGGCAGTCGAGCACGTCCATGACCGTGCTCTGCGGGGCATTCTTCGCGTCGATGATCACCGAGTCGACGCCCTCGAACAGCTCGTCGCGGTCGCACGCCGCCTCGCACTCGATCGGCTGGCCGTCGCCGAAGATGCACCCGCGCGCGTCGATCGTCAGCTTCAGCGGCACCGGCTCGCTCGCGGCACCGAGACCCTCGGGCTTCGCCTGCCCGCCCTCACCTTGCTTGGTCGGCTCGGTCTCGAGCTCGGCCTCGGCCGGCTTGGCCGGCTCGGACTCGGCCGCCTTGTCGGCCTCGCCCTCCCCTTCCCCGCCGCCGATGCCGAAGCCGGGGATGCAGTTCGAC
>DATLLB010000806.1:0-2090 GCA_035538075.1 Enhygromyxa sp. | reverse complement strand
ACCAGCCACGCGGCGAACCATCCACCGAGACCGGCTCCGCCGATCGCTCCCGCGACATGATCGTAGCCGCGTCGGGCGATCGGCCACGCGGCCAGGGTCAGCAATGCCGAGGCGATCGCCGCGAGCACGAAGCGGACGCTTGGTGCCAGCCAGTCTTGCTCGATCGCGTACACGACGAAGCACCCGAGGCCCAGCAGCAGCGCACTGCCGCCCGTGATCGCGAGCAAGCGTACGGGTCCGTGCTCCGTCGCATCGTCGAGCTGCTGCGGCGCGGGAACGGTCGCTATCACGGGCTGCGCAGGCGCAGGCGGCAGCGTGCGCGGCGGGAGCGGGCTCGAGATCCACGGCGCGCGCCCGTGCAGCTGCGCCTCCAGTGAAGCGACGCGCCCGTGCAGCTCGAGCAGCCGGGCGTGGACGAAGTCCAGCCGGGCCTCCAACGCAGGATAATCAGGATGAGACGTCATGACCGGCCCGCGAATGCAGAGCCCGGGCCATGCGAGACCAAGCTGGATTTGCTGGTCAACGCGGCGGCGTGCATGGGTTTGCCACGTTCGGACGCAACACGATCTGTGGTGACGCTGCGACGCGAAGGTGCTCGCGCGGGTCGTGACGAAGACCGTGAAGGTCGCTACGCTCGCGCAGCCGTGGCCACGCCGGAACCGCTATCCGTCGACGACGCGCTCGATCGCCTGGTCAACCAGTTCTCGGACTCGATGGCGTTCTTTCGCGAGCTGATTCAGAACTCGCTCGACGCCGGCTCCGACGAGGTCGAGGTGTGGTTCGAGCACCGCGACGGCCGGATGATCATCCACGTCGACGACTGGGGCGAGGGCATGAGCCGCGAGATCATCGAGACTCGCCTGACCCGGCTGTTCTCGTCCTCGAAGGACGGCGACCGGACCAAGATCGGCAAATTCGGGATCGGCTTCGTGTCGGTGTTTGCGATCGCACCGGAGGCGGTGTGCATCGACACCTCGCGTGACGGCGAGCACTGGCGCATCTTGTTCGACGCGCAGCGCAAGTTCTCGCTGATCCGTCGGGAGCAGCCGGTCGAGGGCACCAAGCTGCAAATCTTCAAGGTCGCGAGCGCGAGCGAGTACCAGCAATTTCGTGCGCGCGCGCGCGAGGTCGTGCGCTTTTGGTGCAGGCACGTCGAGGGCGAGATCCGGTTCGAGGGTGAGCTGATCAACGAGCCCTTCGATCTCGACGCGCCGGTCAAGGTACGCCGCGCGCACGAGCAGGAGCTGGTGGTGATCGGGCACCCGCGCGACGGGCAGGCGTTCGCCGGCTTCTACAACCGCGGGCTCACGCTGGTCGAAGAGCAGACGATCCCCGGCATCGCGTTCAAGGCCTCGTCGCCGCACCTCGAGCACACGCTCACGCGCGACGACGTGATCCGCGAGGCCGGGTTTGTGCGCCTGTTGGACCGCGTGCACGCGTTGATCGCTGGCGAGCTGTGCGAGCAGGTGTTTCGGGCGCTCGGCGAGGCGGTGCGCGAGCTCGATCCCAGCCAGCCGCTCGACCACGCGACGCGCGAGCACATCGAGTACCTGTGGGGGGCGGCCGATCATCACCAGAAGGCCGAGCATCCGCTCTCGTCCGAGGCGGCCGCGGTGCCGCTGTTTCGCAGTCCCAGCGGGGCGCTGCTCGATCGGCCGATGTTGCGCAGGCGCAGGGAGGTGATCGTCGCGCCACGCTCGAGCCCGGTCAGCGAGGCGCTCGAGCGCGCGGGGGCGATCGTCGTGTGGCTGCCCGACGAGTGCTCGAAGGGTCGGCTCCTGCTCGAGCGCGTGGCGTCGGCGACGATCGAGGTCGATCGCTGGTGCACCGCGCTGCCGCCTCGCGACGCCGAGGAGGCCGCGCGCTGGCGTCCGCTCGCCGACGCGGTCACGCGCCTGCTCGGCGAGTGGGGGGCCAAGCTCGGTGGCGTGCTGCTCGGACACCTCGCATACGAGGACTCGACGGTGGCCGATCGCGTGGCGATCACCCAGGCCGAGTTTGGCGAGGCGACCGCGGTGGCCGACGCGGCCGCGATCGGGACCGGGCTGCTGGCCAGTCGGCGGGTGGTGGTGCTCAACGCCGATCACCCG
>DATLLB010000805.1:0-30341 GCA_035538075.1 Enhygromyxa sp. | reverse complement strand
GTGCCCCCGGAAGGGGGCTAATTATCGTTCGCGGCTTTCGGGCGAAACCCGCCCGCGGTCGTGTTGAAGCCTCTCGTACGGATGGGTGTAGCCTGGTTTAAGCTCGCGGCACGAACGATGTCGACCGCGGGCAGCGCAGATCGGCGAGGTCGCCCTCTCGCAAACGGCCGAGGTTGGCTGATCGGTCCGTGGTTCGATTCGATCTGCATCGCGTGGGCCTGGGTACCTTTCTACGCGTTCATCGTCTTCGTGCTCGGCCTTGACGGCGAGTGGTCGCTCGGCGGTCGCGATGGCAACGGCACCGAGCCGGGGCTCGGGCTCGCGCTGCTGCTGGCGTTCGGGATTAGCTACGTCCACCGCCACTACACGTTCTTGTTGGTCTACGGGGATCGCGAGACCTATCGCCAGCGGCTGCGCGCATACACGCTGCTGCCGGCGGCGCTGTTCGTTGGCTTCGCGCTGGTCCTGCGCTTCGAAGGCGACGCGCGGCTCGAGCTGTTCGGCCAGTCGTTGCGGCCGTGGATGCTGGTGCTGATCGTGACCGGCACCTGGAACGTGTGGCACACGATCATGCAGCGTCACGGGATCACGCGCATCTATGCGGGCAAGGCCGGCGGCGGGCTCGAGCAGCGCGAGCACGGTCGACGCGATCTGCATCTCTTGTGGTCCGCGGTCGCGCTCACGGCCGTGCTCACGCTGATGTTCCGCGGCTCGACGTTCGCGGGCATCGGTAACGCGCGCAAGCTGTTGCGGGCCGCGAGCCCGCTGATCCACGGCTGGGTGGGTTGGTCACTGCTGGCGATCGTCGCCGCGGTCACGCTCTGGATCGCCACGCAGTGGTTGGCGGCCGAGCGGGCGGCCACGCTGCGCATGCGCGAGCGGGTGCCTCGCATCAACTTCATGCTCTCGACCCTGGCCCTGCTCGCGGTGTTCGTCATGCACGGGCCGATCACCGGCTATCTGTGCTTCGGGGTCGCGCACGCGGTCGAGTACGTGTTCTTCTTTCACGTGTTCGGGCAGCGAAAGTTCGCCGCGCGTCCGCCCGCCGAGCGTGGCTTGGCGGCACGGCTGCTCGCACGGCCGCTGCTGTCCGGGCCGATCGTCGCGGTCGCGCTCGCGCTGCTGTTCTTCGCGCTGGTCGATCACCGCGACAGCGAGGCCTACCTGGTCTACTACACGGCGACCTCGCTGCTGCACTTCTTGTACGACGGCTGGATTTGGAAGGTGCGCAAGCCCGAGGTAGCTGCGCCGCTCGGGTTGTCCTCGCCCCCCACGGCCGCCTCAGTTTGAGCCGCGGGCGGCCGCTTCGCGGCCGTTCGCTCGCTCCGCGAGCGAAACGGATCGGCACGTAGTAGGCGTCCGCACGTGGTGACCCCCTAAGGGGGTCTGGCTTAGCCCACTTAGTGGCTAGCCTTCCTTCTTCTCGGCGGCCGGCTTCTTCTCTTCGGGCTTCTTCTCGTCGGCCTTGGCCTCGTCGGGCTTCTTGGCGTCGACGGCCCCGGTCGGACCGGTCGGATCACCCGAGGCAGCGGTCGGATCGGTGGGCGGCGTCGTCGGGACGTCGATCGGCGTGGGCACGACGGCAGCCTTGGGCCCGTCGGCGTCCTTGCAGCACAACACGCCGCCGTTGCGATCAGAGGTCACGCCACCACAGCCCTGCTCGGTGCCGCGCGAGATCTTGGTCTTCTTCGCCCACACCGCGTCGCGGCAGTTGCCGAACTTGCAGTCCGTTCCGCAGCAGACCGGCTCGGCGCCCCAACCATCCTTGAGGCACGGGTAGCGCGTGTTGGCCTCGGGCGGCGGCGCGCACTCTTTCTTCTTCTTCACGTGGCTGATCGCGGCCAGGAACTTGCCGGGCCCCGCCCCTTCGGCGCACTGCGTATCGTCCACGCGATCGCTGAGGTCGTGGTAGTCGCCGTCGCGCGCACACACGTGCCAGCCCTCGGCGCACACGTCAGCCGGCGAGCCGCACACCTCGAGGTCGTCGCCGCAGGCCTTGCTGGTCTTGCCCTTGCGCAGCGTCATCGCCTGATCCCAGACCCCGAGGCAGCCGGCGATGGTCGGGAATTTTGTGAGGTCGGCGAAGCCTTCACGCTGCCCGTCCGCGCAGCCGACCATCTTGGGATCGCCGCCGCGGGGGCTCTCCACGAACTTGATGTCGGCCATGGACTTGGGCGCGTTGTCTTCGCCCTTGGCCTCGGAGCCGACCTTCTTGGCCGTGTTCTTGTTGGGCGGCGGCCCGCAGGCCACCAGCGCGGTCGAGAGGAGTAGACCACTGAGCGCGAGAACGGCGCGGAGCTTCATGGTCCGGGACAATAACAGTTCGGCCCCGGCGAATTCCAGCCGCGAACGCGGCGGGAAGAAAGTTCAGCCGCGAACGCGGCGGAAAGTTCAGCACCTATTGTTCGTCGTCGTCTTCATCTTGGTCGTACTGCGCGAGCGCAGCCTCGACCTTGGCGGCCGGATTGATCATCCACGCCACACCGATCGAGATGAAGTAGAGGACGACCATCGGTCCCGCCATCAGCAGCTGACTGATCGGCTCGGGCGGCGTCAGGATGCCGGCGACCACGAAGATCACGACCACCGCGATCCTCCAAAAGCGCAGCAGCACCTTCTCGGTCACGACCCCGGCCTTGGCCAGGAACGCGATCAGCAGCGGGAATTCGAAGATGGCCCCGAACGCGATCAGCACCCGCGTGGTGCCCTTGAAGTAGTTGTTGAGCTCGAGCTGGATCTCTTCGCCGCGGCCGTGCGAGTACTCGATCATCCACTCGTAGATGAACGGCAGCACGATCTCGAACGCGAACGCGGCCCCGGCCAGAAACATCAGGACCGAGGTCAGCACGAAGGGAATCGCGAACCGCTTCTCGCGCGAGTAGAGGCCCGGCGCGACGAACAGCCACACCTGCCAGAACAGCCAGGGCGCGGTCACGAAGATGCCGGCGCTCACCGCCACGCGCACGTCGACCATCAGCGGATCTTGGATCTGCAGGGCCAACAGCTCGGGCACGCCCTCTTGACCGGCCGAGGTCCACGCTTCGTGCAGCGGGATCCGCAAGAACTGGGAGATCTGCGGGGCGAAGTAGAAGCAGCTGAAGAAGCCGACCGTGATCCCGAGCACCATCTGGATCAGCCGCGTCCGCAACTCGCCGACGTGATCGAGGAAGGCCATGGGCTTGTCGCCCTCGGGTCCGCCGGCGAGGCCGTCGAAGCCGTTGTCGTCCTGCTGAGCCTGGGCCATGAAGAAGTCGCCGTGAGTCAGGTCAGGCCACGCCTTCGCGGGCTTCGTCGTCTTGCTGCTGCTGCTCGTTCGCGGGATCGACCGCCACGCGCGGAGTGTAGGCACCCGAGCGGCGCGCGGCGATGACTCGCGGATCGCTGCCCGCCACTGGACCATCCTTGGGCGGCTCTTCCTCGCTGCTGCTGGCCGGCCCGATCGAGCTGGGAGTGATCGAGTTGGCCGCGGGTTCGGTCGCGGAGCCTGCGCCCGTGCCCACGCCCGCCTCCTCTTTGGCCTTCGCCTCGCGCTCGGCCGCGATCCGTCGGGCGGTGGCCATGCGCAGCTCCATCTGGGCCTTGGCCAGCTGCTGTCGGGCCTTGCGTTCCGCGTCGCGCACTTCGAAGCGGGCTTCGTTGTACGCGCCCTTGATCTCGTCGATCGGCTCGCGCAGGTCCTCGTCGTCGAGCACCGAGTTGCGGAAGTCTTCGGCGGTCCTGCGCACCTGCCCGTAGACGCGCGCAATGGTACGCGCCAGCTTGGGCAGCTCCGTCGGCGGGAACAACATCACCGCGATCGCGATGATGAGGCCGATCTCCATCATGCCGAGACCGAACACGGGCGAACCATAGCAGGGCCGGCCGGCCGAGCGTAGGGCCGCCGGCTCGTGTGTGCCTGGACACTCCGCGATGCCCGTGCAACCTTCGGCCCCATGCCCGAGCCTTCGCGCCGTGCCCTTTGGCTATGGTTGGCGCTGACGCCTCCGATCTCGCTCGCGGGCGGCTGTTTGACGATCCCCGAGGATCTGGACGACCCCAACGCCGACCCCGCTGCGCCGAGCACGGCTCAGGAGTTGCTCGATCGTCACATTGTGTCGAGCGGCGGGGCCGAGGCGCTGCGCGCTCTCACGCAGCGCACCGTCGAGGCGCGCATCGTGTTCAAGGCCCAAGAAGGTTGCGCGGACGATGACCCCGACTGCGTGACCGAGGAGACCAACGGGCAGTTCGTCCTCTACACCACCGCGGACGGTCGCATGTACCGACGCATGGTGATCGGCGACAACATCCTCGAGCGCGGCTTCGATGGCGAGGTCGGCTGGCAGATGCAGGCGCAGCCGCAGGTGCTCGCGTTCGAGGATCCCGCCGCCACGCCGATCCTCCGCGAGGACGCGCTGCTGCACTGGTACTTCGATCTCGACAGCGAGCAGCGAGCCGGCCTCGCGCTCGAGCTGCTGCCGACGCGCAAGAGCGAGGATGGACAGCGCGATCTCGACGGCATCCGCTGGTTCGCCGCCAGCCCGGCCACGCCCGAGAGCGAGAAGTGGTTCGATCGCGCGACCGGGCTGCTCTACGAGGAGGTCGAGCGCGACACCGAGACTGGCGACGTGGTCCGTCGCGTCCACACCGACTACCGCGAGGTCGACGGCGTGCAGGTCCCGTTCCTGATCCAGCAGATCACCGAGATCGAGGGCCGCCCCGATCACGTGGTCGAGCTACGCATGCAGGTCGTCCACCACCGCGCGGTCAAGGAGGAGCTGTTCGCGGTGCCGGAGCTCGGGCCGATCGAGCCCATCGCCGACGAGCTGCTCGCCAACTTGGAGCAGGCGCGGGCCGAGGCCGAGGCCAACCCCGACGACCCGATCGCGCTCGTGACCCTCGCGCGCTGGGCCTACATCACGGTCCACTTCCAGGAGGCCCGCGAGGCCGCCACCCGAGCGGTCAAGCTCAAGAAGGACGAGTTCGAGGCGCTCTACATCCTCGCGCGCATCGCCTTGATGGAGGGCGACAGCAAGACCGCGGAGAAGCTGCTGCGCCAGGCCGTGCCGCACGGGCTCAGCGAGGCCGAGGCCGCCCGCCAGCTCGCGTGGATTCACCTGCGTCGCGGCGAGTGGGACAAGGCCGCGCAGGCTCTCGCCGCGTCGGGCCAGAAGGCGCTCGCCAACCGCTACGCATCGTTCGACGGCCGCCCGCTGCAAGGCAAGATGGGCGGCAACGGCTGCTCGACGGTGCTGCCGATCGCGATCGAGGGCGGCGCGGTGGTGGTCACGGTCGACGCCGACGGCGATCCGCTGCGCCTGCTGCTCGACACCGGCGCGTCCGATCTGATCATCTCGGCCGGCAAGGCTCGCAGCCTGGTGATCATGCCCGACGCCCAGGCGCCGCTGGTGCCCGGCGGACCGCCGCTCGATCACGGCCAGCTCGAGACCTTGAAGATCGGTGACTTCGGCGTCAGCAACGTCCCGGTCGCGATGTACCCCGACGATCAGCTCGGCTACATCGTCGGGATCGCCGAGGTCGACGGGGTGCTCGGCGTGCGTCCGTTCGCCGGACGCCAGGTCACCGTCGACATCGCCGGCAAGACGCTCGAGATCGTCGACACCGATCGCCGCTGTCGCAAGCAGATCGACGGCAACCGAGTCGGCGCGGCGATCCGCTTTTGGGTGCACGAGACCCACTACCTCTACGTGTTCGGCCACATGAACGGGGCCGAGGGCATGTACCTGCTCAACACCGGCATGCGTGGAGCCGACCTCGCCGCCAACGAGGCCGCGTTCGCCCACGCCGGCGTCGGGGCCCCGGTGATGCGGCCCGGCGCGCCTTCGCTGGCCCACATCGAGAAGTTCTCGCTCGCCGATCACACCCGCGAGGATCTCGGCGCGGCCTGGGGCTTCTTCAACAAGAACGCGACCATCGACGGCTTTCGGCTCGACGGCATGCTCGGGCTCCCGGTGCTCGGCAACGGCCGCTGGACCATCGACTTCGAGCAGCAGAAGATCTACGTGCAGCCGCCCACGGCGGCGCAGCCCGCCGCGTCGCAGCCGGCCGACAAGTGAGGCCGCGATCGTGCGCTACCCGGTGCTGATCTTCGACCTCGACGACACGCTGATCGAGAGCTTCCCCGAGTACGTGCGCCTGCATCAGCGCATCGCCGCCGATCTCGACTGGCGAGTCCCGAGCGCGGCCGAGCTGGTCCACTACGGCCCGACCTGGGAGGACACGCTCGCGCGGCTGTGGCCGTCGTCCAACCTCGACGACTTCATGGCTCGCTACGAGGCGCTCGCCGACGATCACCGCTACCCTGCGATCGTCGGGGCCTGCGACGCGCTCGAGCAGCTGCGCGTGCGCGGGCACAGCCTGTGGATCGTCACCAAGCGCTCGCGCAGTCGGCTGGCGCAGCGCATGAACCAAGCCGGACTCTCGCCCGAATTGTTCACGGGCATCTTCGCCTACGAAGATCAGCCGGTCAGCAAGCCCGACCCGCGCTGCTTCGAGCCGGTCTGGCGCGCGCTCGGTCGTCCGCGACCCGAGCACTCCGTCTACGTGGGCGATCGCGCCGACGATCAGCTGGCCGCGAGCGCGGCCGGGCTCCACTTCATCGGCGTGCGCACGGGCCCCGAGCACCACGCTTGCCCCGACGCGACCAGCTTTTTGGACGCGCTCCCGCCCGAGCATGTGCTCGACAGCGTCGCCGAGCTGCCGCGCTGGTTGGAGGGCTGGTGAGCGAGCCCAGCCACGCGACCGTCACTGCCGCGCTCGCGTGGGTCGAGCTCGACGATCGTGCGCAGCTGGTCCACGCGCCACGGATCCGCTTCGATCGCGCGACCGGGATCATCACGGCGATCGAGCTCGACGACGCCGCCCCGCGCGACGAGGACGGCTTGGTCTACGACCTCGGCCGCTCGCTGCTGATCCCTGGCATGATCAACGCGCACAGCCACGCGTTTCAGCGAGCGATCCGCGGCGCCACCCACCGCCGCACGTCTGGCGATCCGTCGAGTTTCTGGAGCTGGCGCGAGGCCATGTATGCGACCGCCAACGCGCTCGAGGCCGAGGATCTGTTCCTGGTGACCGCGGCCTGCTTCGCCGAGATGCTGCGCCGCGGGATCACCTGCGTCGGCGAGTTTCACTACCTGCACCTCGATCGTGACGGCCGCCCCTACGCCGATCCCAACGAGCTCTCGCTGCAGATCATCCGCGCGGCCGAGCACGTCGGCCTGCGGCTGTGCTTGCTCGAGGTCTACTACGCTCGCGCGGGCTTTGGACACGACGGCCCGCTGCCCGAGCAGCGCCGCTTCTGCGACGGTTCGATCGACGCCTACCTGCGCCGCGTCGACGATCTGCGCGCGCTCGCGGCTGGGCGACAGGACACGCTTCGCATCGGCGTGGCGCCGCACAGCGTCCGGGCCGTGCGGGCGGTCGAGCTCGGCGCGTTGGCGGCCTACGCCGAGCGCCACGAGCTGCCCATTCACGCGCACGTGTCCGAGCAGCCGCTCGAGAACCAACAGTGCTTCGACGAGTACGCTCGCACGCCGCTCGAGGTGTTCACCGACGCCGGCTGCCTCGCGCGTCCGCACGCGTTCACGGCCGTGCATGCGATCCACGTCGACGAGCGCGACCTCCAGCGCCTGCGCGGCCAGCAGGTCTGCGCGTGCCCGACCACCGAGGCCGATCTCGGCGACGGGATCGTCCCGGCCGCGGCGTGGCGCGACCACGAGGCCACGCTCGCGCTCGGCAGCGACAGCAACGCGATCATCGATCTCGTCCAGGAGGCACGACTGCTCGAGATGCACGAGCGCCTCCACCATCAATCGCGGCTGCGGCTGATCGACGACGAGGGCCGGGTCGCGCCGGTGTTGCTCGCGGCCGCAACCACCGGCGGTGCGCAGGCGCTCGCTCGACCCGAGCTCGGGCGGCTCGCGATCGGCTCACCGTTCGACGCCGTGGTCGTCGATCTCGAGCACCCGCTGCTGCGTGGCGTGCCGGACTCGCTGGCTATCGACGCGCTGCTGCTCGCGGGCACGGCCGAGCCGATCACGCAGGTTTGGATCGGCGGCAAGCGTAGGATCTGAGTTGCTCATGCCGTGCCGCCCGGCCCACGCTGTGCCCGTCGTGCTCGCGCTCGCGGGGCTGCTCGGCGCGTCGTGTCGCTCGACGCCGACCTCGTGCGAGCACGAGTCGACCGAGCGCTGCTTGTGGGAGGCCGGGGTGAGCCCGCCGCCGAGCCCCGACAACACCGACGCGGAAGCAGGCGCCGAGGCCGAGGAAGGCGGCGTGGCCAGCGAACCAACCGAGATCGACGAGACCCTCGCCGAGATGATCACGATCATCGGCGCGGGCCTCGAATGGGCGCTGGTCGACGAGCACGCCCGAGCGCTGTGCAGCGGCGAGCCCCGCGACCCCGATCCCGACATCGACCCGGAGCAGCCGAGCGCGACTCCGGGCGCATGGACCTGCGCGACCGCGGGGCTCGAGATCAACGAGCAACCGCTGGTGCTCGAGGCCAGCGACGGCGTGCTCTCGCTCAGCGCCGTCGACATCGGCGATGCCGAGAGCACCGCGTTGTTCGAGTTTGCGCAGCAACGCTTCGACGGTCTGTGCGCGGGCGATCCCTTCATACAGTTCGAGGCCGAAGGCCTGCAGGAGTACTACCGCTGCAGCCTGCCCGAGGGACCCTACCTGGTGGTCGCGAGGTTTCCGCGCGACGCCAAGGCCACCCGCTGGCAGGTCTCGATTGCGATCGTCAACGCGGGCTGATGGCGACGGCCGGCAACTCACGTAGATGGCGCCGCGCCTGACTTCCAACGCGCCGTCGGTTGCGTACACTCGCAGCCGACCATGCTCGACGACATCGCCATGCCCAGCAACCACGGCGGGCTCGTGTTCCCGCTCGACATGTTTCGCCCGACCGTGCTCGCGGCGGCGCTCGCCGAGGGGTTGATCGCCCAGGCGCGGAACATCGTCGACGCCAAGCTCGAGCTGACCCGGCACCCCGAAATTCAGCTGGTGCTGGCGCGCGTCGTCGGCTCGGTGGTCGAGGGCGATCCGGCCAAATTCTGGCGCGAGAACGTCGAGCTCGGCCTGATCGCCTCGCAGGTACTGCCGCGTCAGCTGTTCGTGTACTGGGTCGCGAACGAGCCGGTCACGCGACAGGGCTTCATCGTCGCGCAGCGTGGGCAGGTACTCGCGGCTCAGGACGCGACCGCCGATCAGCTCCCGCCCGACGCGACCGCTGCGGATTGGCCGGTCGCGCAGCTGCTGATGCAGCTGCAGCTCGAGGAGGAGGAGCTGGCCGACGGCTTCTTCGGCGGTCCTCGCGTCGAGCTCTCGCTGATGGATCGCGAAGGCGATGATCGGCAGATGCTCATGACGCTCGTCGGGCAGCCGCCGGCCGAGCCCGAAGCACCCGCGGCCGGCGCCAAACCACAGACCCAAAAGGCCCAGCCACAGCCACAGGCGCGTCCGCAAGCCGACGAGTCACGCGCCCCCAAGCGCGTGAGCGCCGAGGAAGATCGCAAGCGCCGGGCGGCCGAGCACCAAGCCGAGCTCGACGCACGTGCGGCCAAGGCCGAGTCGATCCACGCCGATCTGCCCTACCTCGTGGACGATCTCGGAGTCGTGGTCGCGCCCAAGCGCGCCGAGCTGGCCGACACCGACATCCTCAGCCCCTATGTCGTCAGCAAGCTCGCCGGCGAGCTCCCGCCCGGGCTTCCGCGCGAGCTGCAGGATCGCTTGCAAGGCAAGCGCGTCGACCTGACCGTGCCCGTCGAATTTCTCAGCGAGGTGTTCGTCGGCGACAAGCCGCTGAGCAAGCCGACCTTCGAGGCCCAGGCGCAGACTCGCGAGATCGGCGGACACGCCGTCAAGGTGCTCGAAGTGCTCGGCCCTCGGCTCGGCCGCGGAAGCTACATTCGCGGCAGCCGCGGAGGTGTGTTCGTGTCGCGAACCCCCGACATGCCGATGCCCGAGGCGTTGCTGGCCGCGCTGCTGGAGCGCTGATCGTCGCGATCGATCGCCAAAAACGAAAGGAGCCCAGCGTTTGCCGGGCTCCTTTTCTCGTTCCACCAGGACTCACGCACCGAAGCGGGTGCGGATCGAGTCCATGATCTCTTCTTCGCGAAGGTTGGCGGGATCGGGGTCGGCGAGCTTGTCCCGAATCAGCGCCTCGAGGATCTCGCCCCGCTGCGGATGCGGAGGCAGGTGCTCGGAGAGGCCGAGCTTGCGGCTCACGAGCGCCTTGAGGAACGGCTCGATCTTGCGAACTTCCTGGGCGATGCGGACGGTCGCCGACTTGCCTTCGCCACGTCGGAAGGGGAATCGTGGAGCGCTGCTCTCGACCGCGACCACGACATCGCGGGCGAGCTCGATATCGACGTTGTCTTCCACTCCAAAGGACGCGATGACGATCGGGCGGCTCTGTGCCTTCTTATTGCCTTCGCCGGACCACCAGACGTTGTGAGCGATCGAGAGATAGGTTCGGCGAGAATCGCCACAGCGGACTTTGTTCCTTCGCAAGTACATGTGTGTTAATCCTTCTGTTCGCTTATCAGCCGCAGAGCGGCGTGAGTCCCATTCAGCCGCAGAGCGGCGCGAGTCTTTCAGTAGCCGGGCCTTGGTCGGTCCCCCCTGGTTCCTGGTGCCTTGGACGGGCTACCGGAGCAAATCTTCAAGTTTCGTACCGGGTTGGATCCGTTGGATCTTCGGCCCGAATTCAGGCTAGCTCAGGCCCCCCAGCTGGCCAGGGGACCTGACGCAATTTTTCAACGCATTGAAATCATTGGATTTGCTACCGATCCAGGGTGCCCAGAAGGCCGTTTTCGGTCGCCTCGGTGACAGCGCGCTCGCACGAGATGTACCGAAATTTCCCCATTGGGGGCCTGTTGGTGTGGCTCCAGGCCCCCAAGGCGCGGGTGTTCGCAGTCGAAGCTGTGGCAATGCGCAACGATAATGTGCACTTTTCATCAGTCGCGAATGCGATTGGCCAGGACATTGATGTCAGTCACCGCGACCGACGTGTCCGCGTGTGCTCTCGGAACTACTGCCCGGCTTTGGGTTTGGGGCCGTCCTTGCCCGGAGTCATCGGCGCGCGGAGGTCGAGGTCCTGAATCATGTCCTCGAGCTCGATCTTCTTCTCGAGCCGCTTGCTCTCGAGCTCGACGATCTTGCGCCCGGCCGCGTCGGCTTCGGTCGAGAATTCTTCCAGGCGCGTGTTGAGCCGCTGCCGCAGCCCGGTGGCGGCGGGATCCTTCTTGATCGCCTCGAGGTTGCGGCGGGTCTGCTCGGCACGCTGCTCGAGCTCGGCCTGCTGGCGACGCAGGCCCTCGACCTCGGTGTCGATGCGCCCGATCTCGCGCCGCAGATCGACGATCGGCTGCAGCTTCTTGCGCGCGGCCTCGTCGAGGTTGTCGGCCGCGAGGAATTTCTCGAGCAGCTCGATCGCCTGCTGATCCCAGATCGCGATGCTGATGTTGGACGGCGTCTGCTCGACGACCGCCAGCGTGGCGCTGGTCTTGTTGGGCGGCACGGTCACCGGGATCAGCCACGCACCCTCGAGATCCTCGGTGCCTTCGGGTCGCTGCGCGAGCTGGTAGTTCGAGCCGGACTGCGGCTGGCGGATCAACACCTTGAAGCCATTGGGGTTGGCCGGCCCGCGCACGTCCCAGGTGGTGGTGGTCTGGTAGAAGCTCTCGACCTCGAGCACGCCGCGGACGATGCGGGTCACCTTCATCTCCTGCCCGGCGTACTGCTTGGACGAGGTGATCAGGATCCCAGGCTCGACCGCGAACGGGATCGTCACCGAGGTCCCGGCCCCGACCGCTTCGGACAGGCCCTCGCCGACGAAGCTGCCGCCCGAGTAGATCGAGATCGGGCCAGGCTCGAGCACGTACTCGGTGGAGTTTTCGAAGCGCACGACCCGATAGGGGTTGGCCTCGTAGCCATAGCCGGCGCCGCCGGGCTTGTAGAGGAAGGTCTCCTCGGCGGCGATGCGCTCGTTGATGATCGCAACCATCGTCGAGGTGCCGTCGGGGACCGTCACGGGCGTGGTCAGGTCGACACGGGTCAGGCCCGAGATGCGCTCCGATCGGGTCGAGGCCGCCGTGCTGCGCTGCAGCGACTCGAGGTCGAGGCTCGGGCCCATGTCGGCTCCACTCGTGCTGCGCGGGCCGGCGGAGGGCGGTGGTGGTGCGGCGTTGGGACGCTCGGCCTTCTTCGCGTCGCGCGGCTTGTCGTCGTGGGCCACGGATTCTTCTTCGGCGAGCTCGTCCCAGTAACCGTCGGCCTCGCCGCCGTAGGGCGAGGCCGCTCCGGTCGCGGTCCCTTGCCCGACTTGGCCCTCGAGCTGGGCCTCGTCGGTCGTCCAGGTGGTCTCGCCGACCGCCACCGCGGCCTGCTTGTGCACGCCGCTCTCAGTCATGTCGCTGCGGTACACGTCGCGCGGCGTGTGCAGATCGTAACGAAACGCGATCGGGGCGCCCGAGGTCAGGCTCAGGCTGATCTCGGACCAATCCTCGCCCGAGATGTTGTCGACGACCGCCCAGCCCTGCAGCAGCGAGTCGCCCTTGCCGTCCTTGGGCAGCACCACGCGATAGGTCGGCTTCCACATCGGGGCCGCGACCACGTAGCTGACCGTGAGCTCGTGGGTGCGCGCGCCCGCGAGCCGCACCTCGATCTCGACCTGCTCGAACATCCCTTCGCCGGCCGAGGCGTCGAGGCTGCGATTGAGCGCCATCGCCAGATCGCCGTCGTGCAGCGTGACCGAGGTGACCTTCGACAGGCGCACGACCTGCATCTGCCCGCCCGCGAGCACCGTCAGCTTCCAGTCGAGCGACTCGGCCGAGCTCGGCGGCGGCATGAAGTTGCCCGAGCTGCGCATGCTCGGATCGGGCTCGTTGACGCTGCGCTCGACCATCACGATCCGCCCGCGGATCACCCGACCGCCGTGGGTGCGGACGCTGACCTCGGTCCCGCGCATGCTGTCGAGCACCTGCGCGAGCGAGCCACGACCGGGGGCCAAGGTCGCCATCGCGGCGTTGGCCCACGCCGCGGGATCGAGCGGCATCGACACGCTCACGGCCTTGCCGTCACGATCGACGACGGTCAGGCTCTTGAGCAGATCATTGACCTGATCCTTGCGGACCTTGAGGCGCAGGATGTCGTCGTCGACCTTGCCGTGCCGCTCGAAGTAGCCGATGCCGTTGCGATACAAGACGACCGTGTCGAGCGCGAGCTCGTCCACGGTCGGGTAGGGCTTGCGCCCGGCACAGCCGAGCGAGAGCAGGATTGGGAGGGTCAGCAACGAGGCGATCGCGAGCTTGCGCATGGGTGTCCCGGACGGCGGAGGGTAACGCGGCCGTGAGCGGCAACGGCCAGTTCACGCCAGGCTCTTACACACGTTGTTTCGTGCGGCTCAGATCCCGTCGACCGACGGCAGCGGCGGGGGTGGGGCCGGCAGCGGGGCTGCTTCGTCGGCAGGCGGGAGCGAGCTTTGATCGGGCGCCGGTGGTTGGTCGCCGTCGGGCTTCTTCGCTGGTTTGGGCTTCGGCGTGGGTCCGTCGTCGAGTGGGCTCGTCGCGTCCTCGTCGGCCGCGTGCTCGCGGATCAGCGCGGCCACGGCCAGGCGCTTGTAATAGTCTCGATCGATCTCCGGCAGCGCAGCGTCGCCGTCGACCTCGTCGTAGACGGCCTCGAGCAGGGCCCGACGCTGCTCCTCGTCGAGCTCGGTCTTGGTCCGCATGGTCGAGAACAGCTGCTCGAGCCGGTCGAGCGACAGCCGCTCGCCACGACGCTTGGGCTCGAAGCTCTTGCGGTAGAGGGCGATCAGCGAGACCAGCTGCTCGCGCAGCTCGGTCTCCTCGAGCTCGCCGGCCGTGACCGCGGCCACTCGGGCCTCGTGGGTCTTCCACACCGCCTCGGCCTCCGAAGGCGGGATCCGACGCTCCTCGAACACCTCGCGCAGATCGGCCTCGAGCTGCGCGCGCGTGCGAGTCAACAGCGAGCGGGTCTGCTCGTCGAGCGGCTTGGGCTTGCGAACCTTGGCGCTCTGCACCTGCTCGCGTTGCTCGCGAACCTCGCTGCTGGACCGGCGAAATTCCGCCGCCGCGGCGCGGGCCTGCTCGCGCGCGGCCGCAGCTGCGGCTTCGGTCTCCGCGACCTTGCGCTCGAGCTGCTCGGCGCGCGCACGCTCGTGGGCGAGCGCCTCGGCGGTGTCGACTCGCCACTGCCACAGCCGCCAGCCGCCGAAGCCGAGCCCCGCGACCGCGATCAGCACCGCGACGGCGACCAAGCCCTGCCGCGCGGCCCGACGTCGCGCCCGCTTGCGCGCGGCCGGGGAGCGCCCGCCCAGCGCCGCACGCAGCTCGCTGACGACCGCGGCCGCGTTGGCCGGGCGCTCGTGCGCGTGCTTGGCCAGCAGGATCATCACGACCTCGGCCAGCGCCCGCGGCACTTGGGTTGGCAGCGGCGGTGGTTGTTCGTGCAGGTGCGCGGTCACGAAGCCGACCGCGGTCGGCGACGAGAACGGCAGCTTGCCGGCCAACATCTCGTAGAGCATGACCCCGAGCGAGTAGAGATCGCTGCGCCCGTCGAGGCCGTCGCCGCGCAGCTGCTCGGGCGACATGTACTGCGGGGTCCCAAACATCGCGCCGCTGCGGGTGATGTCCGAGCCCTCGAGCTTGGCCACGCCGAAGTCGAGCACCTTGGCGAAGTTCGACTGCTCGCCGCGCTCGATCAGCATGATGTTCGATGGCTTGAGATCGCGGTGCACGATGCCGGCCGCGTGCGCCTCACCGAGCGCCGCACAGATCTGCTCGGCGACTGCGACCGCGAGCTCGGGCTCCAGAGCGCCGCGCTCCTCGAGCAGCTGCGCGAGCGTGCGCCCGGGCAGGTACTCCATCGCCATGAACAGGGTCCCGTCCTCGAGCTCGCCCCAGTTGAAGATCTGTACGATGTGCGGGCTCTCGAGGCTGGCCGCGGCCTTGGCTTCGTTGCGGAAGCGCTCGACGTGCTCGTCGTGATCGCGCTCGCGCGTCTGCGGGTGGACGATCTTGATCGCGACTTGGCGGCCGATCGCGGGTTGATCGGCCAGATAAACCTCGCCCATCCCACCCTCGCCGAGCTTGTCGACGATCACGTACTGGCCGATGACCTCGCGGCCGATCATCGTCCGCTGGCTGCGTGTCCACGTGTGCGTGTCACCAAACGGCACCGTCGGCGCACCGCCGGCCGAGTCGTCGCCGACCACCTGGGCGCTCGCGAGGACCGCGGTCCCGCAGTGCCAGCACTCGGTCGCGGCCCGCTCGATCATCGCGCCGCAGCTCAGGCAGGTCGCCACGGCGGAATCCTACTGCAAGCCAGAGGCGTCCATGTCGCCGAGCCAGCAGGAAGGAAAACGCGCGCCCGGGAGGACTCGAACCACCGACACCCAGGTTCGAAGCCTGGTGCTCTATCCGACTGAGCTACGAGCGCGTGCTCGGGTTTTTAGCACACCCGCCCGAACGGGCTCAAGCCTCGAGCACGTGGGCGAGCAGCACGGTGACGTTGTCCTTGCCGCCGGCCTCGTTGGCGGCGTCGACCAGCGCCGCGCAAGCGCCGTCCAACCGCTTCTTGCGGCTCTCGACCAGCGCGAGGATCTCCTCGTCCTCGAGCATGTCGTTGAGCCCGTCGGAGCACATCAAGTAGATGTCGCCGACCTTGTACTCCTCGACGATCACGTCGACGGCGACGTGCTCGGCGAGCCCGAGCGCACGGACCACCACGTTGCGGTGCGGGAAGTTGCGGATCTCCTCGCCGCTCATTTCCTTCATGCGGCGCCAGTCGTTGAGCAGCGAGTGATCCTCGGTCAGCTGCTGCAGCGTGCCGTTGCGGATCCGATAGACGCGGCTGTCGCCGACGTGGCCGATGTAGAAGCGACCCTGCGAGAAGTACAAGGCCTCGACCGTGCAGCCCATGCCCTTCTTCTCGACCTCGGCGGCGGCGGTGTCGAAGATCTGCGAGTTGGCCAGCTTGATCGCGGTGATCATCCGGTTGCGCTCGATCTCCACCTGCGGCAGTCGAAACGGCCAGCTGCGTCCGCCTTCGGCGGCGGTCTGCTTGTAGTAGTTGCCGATCACGTCGACGGTGATCTCGCTGGCCACCTCGCCGCAGGCGTGGCCGCCCATGCCGTCGCTGACGACCGCGAGCGGGACCTCGTCGGGGATCAGCAGGTTGTCTTCGTTGTGCGAGCGCACTCGGCCGACGTCGGTCTTCCCGGCGAAGCGCACTCGATCGTGGCCTACGGCGAAGCTGATGCTCACGGGGTGACGACGGTAGCAGGGTCGTCGGCGATCCCGCCAGCATTCCGCGGAGTCGCCGACACGCCGAGCGCGAGCGGCGTGCTACCCTCGCCGCGGATGTCCGGCACAGGCTCGCGCACGATCAGTCTCGATCCTGGCAACGGCGGCATCTCGGTCCCACGTCTGTACTTCGCGCTGTTGCGCCAGCGCTTCACCGGCACCGTGACGCTGACCCAGCGCGAGCCGGCCGGGGCCCGAACCGTGTGGTTTCGCGGCGGGATGCCAGTGTTCACCGACTGGGTGAGCGAGGCCGATCGGCTCGGTGACCTGCTGCTGCGGGCGGGTTTGGTGGACGCGGCCGGGCTCGCGCGCGCGCTGGCAGCCCACGCGTCGGGCAACGGTCGGCTGGGGGAGATCCTGGTCGGGCTGCAGCTGCTCGACGAAGCCGCGCGCACGGAGATGCTGCGCGATCAGTGTGTGCGCAAGCTGGTGCGGAGCTTTGCGATCGAGGCGGTGGCGCCGGAGGCCAGCGTCACGGCGATCGAGCACGGCCTGGGCCACGGCGACGAGCTCTCGCAGATCAACACGCTCGCGCTGCTGCTGCAGGGAGTCGCGGCGCACTACGACGACGATCGGATCGCGGCCGAGCTGGGCGAGGGGCTCGCGGGCGATCTCGTCGCGACCCCGGCGCTCACTCGCTACGAGCGGCAGTTCGGCTTCGAGGCTGGCGACGCGCCGATCCTCGCCGCGCTCGCGCGTGGCGTGAGCATGGCCAGGTTGCTGGCGCCGGGCATCGATCTGCATCGCGCACGCACGATCATCTACACGCTGTGGGCCACGCAGATGCTCCGGCTCGGCGACGATGCGATCCAGGCGATCGCCAAGGGAGCCACGGCTGCGGCCGCGGCTGCGGAGCTCGGCGTGACGCTCGGCTCGCAGAGCACGAGTCCGCAGGCCCGTACGTCGTCATCGAGGACCGCCCAGCGAGCCAAGCCGCCCGAGCCGAAGCCGCCCGAGTCGAAGCCGAGCGCCGCGCCCAAGCGTTTGGAGTCCAAGCCGCTCAGCAAGCCCGAGCCGGTCGCCGAGGCCCAAGACGACAGCTTCGAGGTCGGCCTCGTCGCGCTCGAGGCCAGGGTCGCCGAGCAAGCGAACGCCTTCGCGTTGTTCGGCCTCGAGCCGGACGCCGATCGCAAGCAGATCCGCGAGGTCTGGGCCGAGCTCAGCAAGACCTATCACCCCGACGCGCTCGAGGGGGCCGGTCGCTCGGCGCTCCGCGATCGCGTCGAGCGAGTGTTCGCGGCCTTGTCCGAGGCCTACGGCGTGCTCTCCGACAAGGACCAGCGCGAGCAGCTGCGCGAGGCCCTGGCCGTGGGCGGCTCGCTCAAGGCCGGCGAGGACACGGCCGCGGTGGTCCGCAACGCGTTCGAGGCCGAGCTGCTGGCCCGCGACGCCGACAAGCTACTCGCGGCCAATCAGTGGGCCCGCGCGGCCGAGCTGTTCGCTCGCGCCCACGCGCTGAGCCCCAAGGACAGCGACGTCGAAGCGGCGCTGATCTACGCGGAGTTTCGGCGCGACTCGGGCGACGCGACGGCGACCGTCGCGAAGCTGGCCACGCTGCTCGCCGAGACGCCCAACTGCGCGCGCGCCCACTACTTCAAGGGCTTGCTCGAACTGAGCCTCGGCGACACCAGCAGCGCCAAGCAGAGCTTTTCGACCGCGCACAAGCTCAACCCCCGCAACATCGACGCCGAGCGACAGCTTCGCGCGATCATGCTGCGCGAGCGCGACGCGAACCCCAGGCCCGATCCGAAAGACGACAAGAACCGCGGCTTCAGCCTGCGCGGGCTGTTCAAGAAGTAGCGGCCTCGCGCTTCCAGCTGGCGAGCGTGGCGATCCCGACCAGCACGAGCGCGAGCGCGGCGATGTTCGCCTCGTGGACCATCGACAGCTGCTCGGCGGCCTCGATGCGGTTCGCAGGTCGCATGGCCACCAGATCGACGCGCGCCCAGGCCTCGTGCGAGCGCGGCAAGATCACGAAGCGATCGAGCGCCGCAAGCCCGGCGGCGAGCAGCCCGAGCGTGGTCCCGGCGTGATGCCGCAGCCACGCTCGCGCGACACCGGCGACAACGACGACCGCCAGCAGGCACAGCTCGGCGCTGCGCATGGCGAGCGGCTCGGCGAGCGCCCGTGCGAGGTTCGCGTCGACCAGGCTGGTGTTCGCCTGCAGCATCGGGACGAGGAGCACATGCCCGAGCACGATCGATCCGAGCGCCAAGCCGAGCGCCAGGATCCCGATGAGTACCGCCGGTCGCATGTCGCCCATCCAGCCAACTTCCGCGCGCGACGGCAAATTTTCAGCCGCGCGCTGCTATGCTTCGCGCGCATGCCTGCTCGCCAACGAGGCTTGACTCGGCGCGAATGCCTGCTCGGGGCTCTCGGGCTCGCAAGCGTGGCCGGGTGGCCGCGGCGCGCCGAAGCGGCCGAAGAGAAGCTGCTCGAGCATGCGACCAGCGACTTCAACGAGATCATCGTGACCGAGCGCGGCTCGATCCGGACCATGTACTTCGTGGTCGACGGCACCCGCTTCATCGAGTCGCGGATGGATCTCGATCATCCCAACAGCCTCGACCTCGACTACTCGCGCACGATGATGGCCGGGTTCCTGCTCAACCCCGCGCCCAAGCGCTTCATGATGATGGGGCTCGGCGGCGGGCAGATCTCCAACTACTTGTTCGAGCGCTTCCCGGACATGGAGATCGACGCGGTCGACATCGATCCCGAGGTCGTTCGGCTCGCGCACAAGTACTTCAACGTGCCCGAGCATCCGCGCTACCGCACCCACGTCGGTGACGGTCGGCTGTTCATCGAGAGCGCGAAGGAGCCGTGGGATCAGATCATGCTCGACGCCTTTCGTGGCGTGTTCGTGCCCTACCACCTCAAGACTCGCGAGGCCTACCAGGCGTGCCTCGGCAAGCTGACGCCGGGTGGAGTGGTGGTCGCGAACCTTCACAACCTCACGCGCATGTACCCGCACGACCGCCAGACGCTCGCGGCCGTGTTCCCGCACCGCTACTCGTTCGTGTCCGAGAGCGGCAACCAGACCACCTTCGTGGCGTCGAGCTCGGCCGAGCGGGTCGGCACCTATCAGATCCGTCAGCACGCGCGCGAGGTGGCGGATCGCTTCGACTTCGACATCCTCGGGCTCGCGGCTCGCTACTACATGCGGACCGACTGGGACACGGAGGCGGCGGTGTTGACCGACGACTTCAACCCCGCCGATCTCGAGTCGGCAGCGCAGCGACACAACACCACGTGCATCTCGGGCTGCGCGTATCCGGCTCAGTAGTCGGTGCGAGTTAAAAGGAGAAAGCCCTGGATGCGGAGCATCCAGGGCTTTCGGGGCGGACGGGACTCGAACCCGCGACCTCCGGCGTGACAGGCCGGCGTTATAACCGACTTAACTACCGCCCCTCATTTCGACCCGTTCAGGTCGTGTTGTTTGGAGCCGGGAGTTTGTTGGAAGCGCTCGCTCGTGTCAAGCGGGGAACGATGGGCGACGAGCAGATCAGTGTGATCGAGACTCACGTCCGAGCGGACCTAGCGTCACGCACGCAGATCCGCCGCGACCGCAGTTCCGTTTGCGCTCGGCTGCAGCACTCGCACCGCGCGAGGGTAGAGACGGGCGCCGAAGCCCTCGACCCAAGCGACCACGCGCTCGGGATGCGGACAGTCCGGCATGGCTCCGAGCGCCTGATCCAAGAGCTTGCGCAGGCGCTCGAGCGCGCCGTCGATGCCCAAGGTCATGCACGCGTTCGGTCGGTTGTGGGCCATGTCCTGGCCGACCGGCTTGCCGAGGTTGGATTCGTCGTCGAGCGTGTCGCGGAGATCGTCGGCGACCTGGTAGGCCTCGCCGATCCTCGTGCCGAACTGGGCCCACGCGTCGGCGAGGCAAGCATCGGCGTGGGCGAGGATCGCTCCGGCTCGGGCACCCGCTTCGAACAGCGCGCCCGTCTTGGCCTGATGGTACGTCCGCAGCCCGACGCTGGACTCGGACTCCCACGCTTGCCCGGCCACCAGTCCTCCGTTGGCGCCCACGCCCCGCGTCACGCAGCGGATCAAGCGGGGCACCGCAGCCGGGAGCACTCGAGCGGAAGCGATGACCTCGAACGCGAGCACGATCAGCCCGTCGCCCGCGAGCACGGCCAGCTCTTCGCCGAACGCCGCGTGCACGGAAGGTCGTCCGCGTCGCAGCCCCGCGTCGTCGAAGCAGGG
Source organism: Enhygromyxa sp. (assembly GCA_035538075.1). Lineage (GTDB taxonomy): Bacteria > Myxococcota_A > Polyangia > Nannocystales > Nannocystaceae > Plesiocystis. The sequence goes on along the minus strand of DATLLB010000805.1, from coordinate 9,801 downwards.
CAGATCGTCGTGGACCAGCGAAGCGCAGTGCAGCAGCTCGATCGCCGAGGCGATGTCGGCCTGAGCGTCGGGGTCCGCATCGGCGCCGCAAGCTTCGGCGATGCTGAGGCACAAGTTCGGACGCAACCGTGCGCCGCCAGGGAACACGGCATGTCGCATCGCAGCACGAAGCCCCGGTGGGGTCGACGGCGAGTCGCAGTGCCGCAGGGCCCGTTTGAGGGCGGCCTCGATCCGCTCCGGGGTGTTCATGTCGAGCCCAGCCTGACCCGCTGTACAACCCTTGTCAATTTGGGAAAGGTTTTTGGTCAAACCCTGGACACCCTTGGTGTTGGCGGTTAGGGTCGAGGCCGGTGACCCGGCCCTGCGAGGAAATCAGCCAAATGGGCTGTTAGAGGGTCTTCAGGCTCGGTTTTCGGCGCATTCGCACACGAGGGGCATGAGCGCGGGGGGCACTGTAGCAGAGATCGGAACGGCCGTCGTCATCGGTGGAGGGGTGGGCGGACTGTCGGCGGCGATCCAAGCCGCGACGCTCGGGATCCCGGTCACGTTGCTGGAGCGGGCCGATCGCGTGGGCGGAAAAATGCGCGAGCTGAGCATCGGCGGGCGCCCGGTCGACTCGGGTCCCACCGTGATGACGATGCGCTGGGCATTCGAGCAACTGTTCGCAGCCACGGGTCGCGAGCTGGGCAACTATGTCGAATTCGCCCCGCTCGAGCTGCTCGCCCGCCATGCGTGGCCGGACGGCAGCCGCCTCGATCTATTCGCGGACATCGAAGCCTCGGCGGCCGCGATCGAGGCCTTCGCAGGGCCGCGCGACGCCGAGGGGTATCGGCGCTTCTGCGCTCACGGCGAGCGGATCTTCGCGACGGTGGAGCAGCCCTTTTTGAGGTCGGCGCGGCCGAGCATGACGTCGGTGGTCACGGCCAAGGGCCTGCGCGGCGCTCTGGATTTCGCTCGCATCGACTGGCACCGCTCAATGTGGCGGGCGCTCGCCGATTTTTTCGAGGATCCGCGCCTGCGCCAGCTGTTTGGTCGCTACGCGACCTACTATGGATCATCGCCCTTCCGGGCTCCGGCGACCCTCAACTTGATCGCCCATGTCGAGCGCGTCGGGGTCTGGCGGGTGGTCGGTGGCATGTATCGAGTGGCCGAGGCGCTCGAGCGGCTCGCGATCGAGCTCGGCGTGGTGATCCGATCCGGTTGCGAGGTGTCCGAGATCGTGGTGGAGGACGGTCGTGCGGTCGCGGTCAGGCTCGCGTCGGGCGAGCGCCTCGCGGCTGCGGCCGTGATCGTCAACGCGGCTCCGCAGGCGCTCGACGAGGGACGCTTCGGCGCCAATGTTCGTGATTGCGTGGGGCTCTCGCGCGACGCCGAGCGCTCGCTCTCGGCGGTGACGTGGTCGGCCCTCGCCCGCACGCGCAAGTTCCCGCTCGCGCACCACAACGTGTTCTTCTCGCGCGACTACCCCGAGGAATTTCGTGCGCTCGAGCGTGGCGAGCTGATCCACGAGCCGACCGTCTACGTGCACGCGCAGGATCGCGTCGAGAGCCTGGGCACGCACGGCGACGCGTGGTCGGAGCCCGAGCGCCTGCTGATCTTGGTCAACGCACCGCCGCGCGGCGACGCGGCGCGAGCGATCGGCGATCTCGACGCGCTCGAGCGCCGCAGCTTCGGACTGCTGCGCGCGTGTGGGCTCGAGCTCGACGTGATCGAGGCGCAGCGCACCGCGCCCGAGCAGTTCGAGCAGCTGTTTCCGGCCACGGGCGGTGCGCTCTACGGGTTCGCAAACCACTCGATGATGGACCCGTTTCGCCGGCCCGCGGCGCGGACCAAGCTCGCGCGCCTGTACCTCGCGGGTGGTGGCGCGCATCCGGGCGCCGGCATCCCGATGGTGTGCCTCAGCGGTCAGCTCGCGGGGCGTGCCGTGGCCGAGGATCTCGGCGTACAAACGCAGCGCCCGTGAGCAGCTCCGCAGCAGACGATCCGGCGATCGACTTCGAGCCCGACCCCGCGCCGCTGTGCTTCGATCTCCCGGTCACGCCGAGCGGCTACGCGTGGTGGTACGTCGACGTGATCTCGGATGACGGCGCGCACACGCTGACCGTGATCGCGTTCGTCGGCTCGGTGTTCTCGCCTCGCTACGCCAAGGCCCGCCGCGCGGGGCCGGCCGATCCCGAGCGCCACGCGGCGATCAACGTCGCGCTGGTGGGCCAGGGGCGCGAGCACTGGGCGCTCAACGAGCACCGCGAGCTCGAGCGCACGCGCGAGCGTTTCAGCATCGGTCGCAGCTCGCTGCAGTGGCAGACCGACGCGCGAGGATCTCACCTGCGGATCGAGCTCGACGAGCCCGAGACCCGCTTCTTCGGTCGGCGAGGCGCACCGCTGCGCGGGCACGTCCGCTTGTACCCGTCCGCGCTGTTCGGACCGCGAGTCGAGCTCGATCGAGCGCGGTCTGGCGCGCGGCATCGCTGGTACCCGGTCGCTCCGCATTCACGCGCGGAGGTCGAGCTCGAGAGCCCGGCGCTGCGCTTCTCGGGCTCGGGCTACCACGACGTCAATGCTGGCGACGAAGGGCTCGAGCGTGGCTTCAGCAGCTGGAACTGGTCGCGCGCCGAGCTCGACGACGATCGCACGGCGATCCTCTACGACCTGCAGCCACGCGCGGGCGCGTCGGATCCACGCGGCTGGATCTTCTCGGCCGAGCGCCGCTCGATCGTCGAGCTCGCGCCCGAGACCCTCGGCCCTGCGCACCCGCTGCCGCCCACGCGCTGGCGTGTGCCTCGAGCGATCCGCAGCGACATTGGCCACACGCCGCACTTGATCGCGACGCTCGCCGACACACCCTTTTACTCGCGCAACCTGATCTCGGTGCGCATCGCCGGCTGCGAGGCCACGGCCGTGCACGAGTCGCTCTCGCTCGATCGCTTCGCCTCGCGCTTCGTGCAGTTCCTGCTGCGCTTTCGGACTACTTCGCCTTGATGGGCCAGCCCGCGTCGAGCAGCGACTTGCAGGTCTCGTTGGCCTTGATCTTGGTGTACCGAAAGCTGCCCTTGCTGCGCTCGTAGCTGTCTTCGGACATGGCCGCGAGGCACCGGCCCTCGGCGCCGAGGATCTTCTGCCGGACGCTGATCGTGACCTCGCCGTAGAGCGGGCCGTCCTCGTCGCTGAAGGCCCGCGCCACGGTCGTGGTCTTGTTGGTCACGTGCAGGTTGCCACTGCAGACCGGCGCGTCGACGTAGACCTTCATGCCGGGGTTGCCGTCCTCGTCGATGTCTTCCTCGCCCCAGTTGACGGTGCCCGACATCGCGTAGTGCGGCGTGCCTTCGACTTGCTCGAACACGATGCGCGAGTCGGGCAGGGCGTCGGCGTCGACGTAGACCTTGACCCCGCCGATGTCGCCGTACTGGACCTTGCACGCGCGCTGGTCGATCTGGACGGTGGCGCCCTGTCGACGCACGCGCGCGATCACGTAGGTGTCGAGGCGGGTCTCGAGCGTGCCGAGCACGGGCACTTCACGGGTGCCGAAGGTCACCTGGTGACCGGCCCAGTGCTCGGTGGTGATGGGGGCCTCCTCGGTACCCGCGGAGATCACGGGAGAGCCGAGGAGCACGGCGGCGAGCGTGGCGGAGAGCATGGCAGTCGCGGAGCGGAAGGGATCATCCCTTGCGTGCATGCACGACGGCGGAGCGCTCCCGCAGGAGCTTTTCGACCGTCGGTCGGACCTCGTCGAAGGTCTGCGTCCCGACGACCATACCGCCAGAAGCTTCAACCTGGGAGCGGAGCGACTCCGATCCGGGGCCCCCTACGATCCAGAGCACACCTCGAGCGGCCTCGGCGTAGTCGTCCACCAACTCACGCGCACGATGTGCGGGTAGGCTGATCGTCACGGACAGCCCCACCAGGGCCGGTTGTATGCTCTCGATCGCATGGCGGATCGCCGACGGCGGGGTCCGGGCCCCGAGCACGACCGGCCGCAGGCCCGACTGCACCAACCCGAAGGCGACCCCGTAGAGCGGCAGCGCGTGCTCGTCGTCGGCGAAGCAGCCGAGCAGCGCCTCGGGGGCCGAGGTCGGCGGCGTGACCAAGCGCAGCATGTCCCGCGCCGCGCCGAGCAGCACCTCCGAGGCCATGTGCTCCTGCGCGATCGAGAACGTGCCCTGATGCCAGCGATCGCCGACCGAGCGCATGGTCGGCGCGAGCACGCGGTGATAGACCGTGGTCGCCGAGCCCAAGAACATGGCGCCGCGCACCGCAGTCTCGAGGCCCTCGGGGTCGAAGTCGGCGATCGCTCGCAAGATCGCCTCGCACGCGCGCCTGAACGGGTCGCCGTCGACGGGGGTGTTGCTGGCCTCGACCACGCGCAGGACCACGCGCGCAGCTTCGGCCGGGGCCATGCCCCCGTCGCACAGCTCCTTGAGCTTGCGGATCGAGGCGACGTCGTGATCGCTGAACAACCGATACGCCGACGAGCTCCGCTCGGGCGAAGGGATCCCGTAGCGTCGCTCCCACGCCCGCAGCGTCGCGGCCGGCACGCCGGTCATCTCGGCGACGGTCTGGATCCGATACTTGCCCCTGCGACTCGCCATTTCGACCGCCTGAGCAAAAAGACCACGCTTGCGGTCGCTTGTCAAAGGTTGGTTATATAAACCTCGAAGGATCGTGCAAACCTTGAACAGTTTCGACGAACGGCCCCACGCGGTGGTCATCGGCAGCGGCTTCGGCGGTCTCGCGGCAGCGATCCGCCTCGGCGCGCGCGGCTATCGAGTGACGGTGCTCGAGCGCCGCGATCAGCCCGGCGGCCGAGCCTATGTGTACCGACAAAACGGCTTCGTGTTCGACGGCGGCCCGACGGTGATCACCGCTCCGTTCCTGCTCGAGGAACTGTGGGAGCTGTGCGGCAAGAAGATGTCGGACCACATCGACATGCGCTCGGTCTCGCCGTTTTACCGGGTCCGCTTCCACGACGGCCAGGTGTTCGACTACCAGGGTGACGCCGAGGTGATGCGCGAGCAGATCCGCAAGTTCAACCCCGACGACGTCGACGGCTACGAGCGGTTCTTGAGCATGTCCGAGCAGATCTTCAAGGTCGGCTTCGAGCAGCTCTCGCACGTGCCGTTCGGGCGCGCGCTCGACATGCTCAAGATCACCCCGGCGATGATCCGGCTGCAGAGCTATCGGACGGTCTACGATCTGGTCGCCCGCTTCGTCCGCGACGAGCGGCTGCGCATCGTGTTCTCGTTCCACCCGCTGCTGGTCGGCGGCAACCCGTTCAAGACCACCTCGATCTACACGCTGATCGCGTTCTTGGAGCGCAAGTGGGGCGTGTACTTCCCGGTTGGCGGGACCGGCTCGTTGATCGCCGGCCTGGTCGAGCTGATCGAGCAGCAGGGCGGTGCGCTGCGGCTCGGGGCCGAGGTCGAGGAGATTACGGTCGAAGGCGGCCGAGCGACAGGCGTGCGCCTGAAAGGTGGCGAGCGGATCGCCGCCGACATCGTGGTCTCGAACGCCGACTCGGCCTACCTCTACAAGCACCTGCTCCCGGCTCAGTACCGCCGCCGCTGGACCGACAAGAAGATCGATCGCGCGCGCTACTCGATGAGCCTGTTCGTCTGGTACTTCGGCACCAAGCGCAAGTACGAGGACGTCGCCCATCACAGCATCCTGCTCGGCCCGCGCTACCAGGGCCTGCTCGACGACATCTTCGAGCGCAAGGTGCTGGCCGACGACTTCTCGCTGTACCTGCATCGGCCGACCGCGACCGATCCCGCGCTTGCGCCCGAGGGCTGCGACACCTTCTATGTGCTCTCCCCGGTGCCCCACCTCGACAGCGGCACCGACTGGGAGGCCGAGCGCGAGCGCTACCGGGCGAAGATCTGCAAGTACCTGTCGGACACGATCATGCCGGGCCTCGAGCAGGAGCTGGCCGCCTCGCACGTGCTCGATCCGATCGGCTTTCGCGACGAGCTCTTGTCTTACAAGGGCGCGGCGTTCGGGGTCGAGCCGGTGCTGACGCAGAGCGCCTACTTTCGTCCGCACAACCGCAGTGAGGAGATCGATCGCCTCTATCTGGTCGGCGCGGGCACACACCCGGGCGCGGGCGTGCCTGGCGTGCTGAGCTCGGCCAAGGTGCTCGAGAAGGTGATCCCCGACGCGCGCGAGCTGATGGCCGAGCGGACACGGGCGGCCGGCTGAGTGGACTCGCGTCCAGAGTTCGTGCCCGCACCCGTGCGCAGCCGCGACTACGCGCCTGCCCGCTCGGATGACGCACGCGCGGACATCGAGGCCTGCAAGCGCATCTTGGCGGCCGGCAGCAAGAGCTTCGCCGCGGCCTCGCTGCTCTTGCCCAGGCGCATGCGTGGCGACGCGGCGGCCTTCTACGCGTTTTGTCGGATCGCCGACGACCTCGTCGACTTCTCCGACGAACCCAAGCTCGCGGTCGCACAGCTGAGCGCGCGGCTCGATCGGATCTACACGAACACGCCCGACGACGACCCGGTCGATCGAGCGTTCGCGCGGGTGGTCTTGGCCCACGCGATCCCGCGCGCGGTCGTGGACGCGCTGATCGAGGGCTTCGCCTGGGACGCGAGCGAGCGCGCGTACGAGACCCTGTCGGACGTGCTGGCCTACTGCGCGCGCGTGGCCTCGGCCGTCGGCGTGGTGATGACCTACCTGATGGGCCCGCGCGACCCGAAGACGCTCGCGCGTGCGTGCGATCTCGGAGCGGCGATGCAGCTGACCAACATCTGCCGCGACGTGGCCGAGGACGCGGGGCGTGGGCGCCTGTACTTGCCGGCCGCGTGGCTGCGCGAGCGTGGGATCGATCCGCAGCACTTCGTGACCAAGATCGGCGACTACGCTGGCGACGCTCGGGTGGCCGAGATCCTCGAGGCGCTGCTGCAGGTCGCCGACGAGCACTACCTGCGCGCCGACGCGGGCATCGGCTTGTTGCCACGCGACAGTCGACCGGCCATTCGAGCCGCGCGGCTGATCTACGCCGACATCGGCCGAGAGATCCGCGAGCAGGGCTGCGATCCAACTCGCGGACGCGCGCACACCAGCAAGGCCCGCAAGCTCTGGTTGCTGACGCGGGCGCTCGTCCGTCGCACCCCGTCGAGCACCGCCGCACGTCGCGATGCGCCGGTCATCGACGAGTGCGCTTTCCTGATCAAACCGATCTAATTCATCCCGGATGAAGCCGCCGCCGCGTCGCGGTCGGCCTTCTCCTGCGCCTCGGCGGCCTGCGCCTCGGCGGCGCTCGGATCCTTCTCGATCTGCGCGTCCTCGCGCTCGATCTCCAGCATCAAATACGTGGCCGCGATCATCATGATCACGATGATGCTCAGCACCTGGAAGGGCAGCGAGACCAGCCCGACCGAGGTCTCGGCGCCAGCTCGACGGCGGCGCAGCTTCTTCGACACCTTCTCGTAGAAGTCGGGCGGCGCCTCGACAGCGGGCAGCTCGCGCACGATCGACAGGATCCGCTGCAGCGACTCCACCTCTTCCCGGGCCTCGGGCGAGTCCTCGAGCCACTTCTCGAACGACTCGGCCTCGTCTGCCTCGAGCGCGTCGTCGAGGTAGGCGGTCATGAGCTCGGCTTTGGAGTCGGCGGCCATTGGTGCTCTGCGTATTAACTGTAGTCGGATCGGGGTGCGGGTAAAGGTGTTTGTGCGGGTGCTCGCGGCGCTACTCGATATACGGCTCCAGGCGGGCCTTGAGAGCCAGGCGCGCGCGGTGGAGGCGGCTCTTGAGCGTGCCCTCCTGCAGCCCGGTGATCCTGAGAATTTCGGCGTAGCTGAGCCCCTGGATGTCACGCAGGACGATCAGCAGGCGATGCTCGGGCTCGAGCTGGGCAATCTCGTATTGGATCGCGCGCTCGAGTCGATCGCCGACGACCGTGGCTTCGGGTCCGGGGACCACACTCTGCAGCGCGACCACAGGGCCGGCTTCACCTTGGGTGTGCGCGGCCGGGGTCTCGTCGATGTCGGAGGCGCGGTGGAAATTCCGGCCCTTGAGATACTTGATCCGGTTCTTGCAGGTGTTCGAGGCGATCCGGTAGAGCCACGTGTAGAAGCGACCTTCGCCGCGATAGTTGGCGATGCCGCGGTGGACCGAGATGAACACCTCTTGGGCGATGTCCTCGGCCTCCTGGCGATTGCCGATCATTCGGTACACCAGGCCGAAGATCCGATCTTGGTAGGTGTGGACGAGCTCTTGAAAGGCTCGTTCGTCGCCTTGTTTGAGCCGCCGGACCAGCCGCCGATCGCGGGCGTCGCGGGCGGCTCGGGCCTCTTCGCTCTCGTGCTTCGATCGGTAGCGCCGGTTCGACTTGGCCTCGTATGCGGCCTCGTCCGCGTCCACGAGCGCGTCCTCCTCGGAGGTACTCGGGCTCGCAACACCTGCTTGTCCGTCGGGCGGGACGGTGCGGCTGTCCTCGGTGGTCACTGGAGCGTACACGGTCGCAGGGGCCGGAGACAGCGGACCTGGGGGCAGGTTCCCGTCGTGTTCGCCAGTCGGCGACCGCAGAGCATCATCGACGGGCCGTGCCGTCGCGGTCAAGTTGTCCTTGTCAGCTATCGCAGGAGTGGTCAGCCGAGCCAGCGAGTCAGCAACGCGGCGACCATCCATGCGACCATGGTCAGGTTCGCCGCTCCGGCCCCGAGCATCACGAAGCGCAGGCACTCGCCCCGGTTGCCGGCGTCGGCCGAGCCGAGCAGGCGCGCGGCCGCGAGGATCGGCAGCAGCGGGATCACGATGATCAGCGCGACTCCCCACCAGGGCAGGCTCGGGACCACCAACCAGCCAAAGCCGGCCGCGACCGCGAGCAGCTCGAGCGCGTGTCGCCGCGCGAGGAACTGACCGAAGCGGACCGGGTAGGTGCGCTTGTTCGCCGCTCGATCGCCGGGGTAGTCGGGCAGGGCGGTCAGCAGGTTGCCGACGTAGCCGAGCACGAAGCACGGCGCGAGCCCGAGCCACGGCAGCGCGTCGAAGCTGCCGGCCTGCACGTAGAAGCCGATGATCGGCAGGACCACGCCGACGCCGAGGCCCTGCAGCAGCTCACCGTAGCCGCGGTACGAGAGCCGCAAGGGCGCGAAGCTGTAGGCCCACAACAGCGCCGCGCCGCCGATCACCAGCAGCGGCAACCATCCACGCCCGTGCATGAGCGCGATCCAGAGCGCGAGCACCAGCATCGCGGCGAGCATCAGCCACGCGGCCTTGCGCAGCGCCTGGGCCGGGAGCTTGCCCTCCTGGATCACCCGCGAGCCGCCCGAGACCACCGTCGGCGAGGGGTTGAGCGCGTCGGCTTCGCGATCGGCGAAGTCGTTGGCGAACACGATGAAGAGTTGGTTGAGCGTGCCGAGCAGCCCGATGAGCCCGAACAAGCTCCACGAGAAGCGACCGTGGGCCGAGTAGGCGAGCGCCTGGCCCAAGATCAGCGGCACCGCGACGTTGGCTGCGGCGAGCGGGCGAGCGGCCTGCACCCATGCGGTCCAGGGCGACATCGCTCGGCAAAGTAGGCGCGAGCGCGGCGCAGCGCAAGCCGGCTCGGAACCGCCAAGTACGCGTGGACGCCCGCCGGTTGTGTTTACATGGGGCCTGGGTTAGGCAGCGCATCCGATCGTGACGCAACGGCCCGCACAGAGCGTGACGAACTCGCTGCTCGATCGGCGGCTGCTGCTGTTCACCGGCAAGGGTGGCGTGGGCAAGACCACGATCGTGGCCGCGCTCGCGCCTACTTTGCCGAGCGATGTCGCCCTGGACCGCATGGGTGCAGGCCGCTCGCCCGCTCGCCGCAGCCAACGT
>DATLLB010000804.1:0-5277 GCA_035538075.1 Enhygromyxa sp. | reverse complement strand
TCACCGATCCAAGCGAGCGCGAATCACCAGACGCTGCAGGCGTTCTCGGCGTGCATGGGCGTGCCCTCGCCGCACGAGAACGCGGTCCAGAAGCCCGGGAAGTGGGCGTTGGGCACGTTGACGCGGAACTTGGGCGGCGAGTGGGGATCGATGGTGGCCAGCAGCGCGTCGAATTCCGGCGAGCTCACGCTGCACCAGCTCTGGGCCATGGCCACGAAGAACAATTGCTCGTTGCTGAGCCCGTCGATCAATTGCGGCTCGGCCCCGTTCTCGCTCACCCACTGTTGATAGGCGGCGTAGGCCTGCTTGAGTCCGCCAAAGTCGGCGATGTTCTCACCGAGGGTCAGCTCGCCCTTGAGCTTGACGCCGGGCTGGACCTCGATCGCCGAGTAGGTGTCGACGACACACTGGGTCTGGGCCTCGAACTTGGTCGCGACCTCGGGCGCCCACCACTCGCGCATGACCCCGTCGCCGTCGAACTTGCGGCCGCTGTCGTCGAAGCCGTGGGTCAGCTCGTGGCCCATGACCATGCCCATCGCGCCGAAGTTCATGGCCTTGGGGAAGTCGCGGTGGAAGAACGGCGGCTGCAGGATGCCCGCCGGGAAGTTCATGAAATTCTGCAGCGGGTTGTAGCTGGCGTTGACGATCGAGGCCGGCCAGTGCCACTCCTGCTCGTCGACCTTCTGTCCGACCTTGCCGAGCGCGTAGCGGCTGGCCCAGCTGCGGGCGGCGATCGAGTCGGCGAAGTAGCTGCCGCTGATCTCGAGCCCGTCGAAGCTGCGCCACTTCTCGGGGTAGCCGATCTTGTTCTCGATCTTGCTCATCTTGCCGACCGCGGCGGCGGCCGTGGCCTCGTCCATCCACGCGAGCGCCGGCAGCCCAGCCGCGAACGCGGCCTCGATGCGCTGGATCATGTCGATCGCAATGTCCTTGCTGTCGCCCGGGAAGTTGCGCTCGACGAATTGCTGGCTGACGAGATCACCGAGCGCGCCGTTGGTCGCGGCCACGCAGCGCTCCCAACGGGGCTGGAGCTTGCGCTGGCCGGTCAGCGCGGCGGCGAATTGGAAGTTGGTCTCCACGACCTCGGTCGAGAGCAGATTGGCGGTGCTGGAGATCAGGTGAAAGCGTAGATAGTCGCGGATCGCCTCGGGATCGGCGGCGGCGATGACCCCCGGCAGACCCTCGACGAATTCGGGGTTGCTGACGTTGATCAGCTGCAGCTTGGGGGCGCCGAGCGCCTTGAGGTAGGCCGCCCACGGGAGCTTGGACTTCTTCTCGATGCCCTTGCGATCCCAGCGGTGATAGATCTTCTCGGGATCGCGCTGCTCCTCCGGTGGCTTCTGCAGCTTGGCGAGCTCGGTCTCGAGCGCGACGATCCGCGCCGCGGCAGCGGTCGCGTCCTCGCCGGCATAGCCGAGGAAGCCCAGCATCCGCGCGATGTGGGCCTGATAGGCGGGCAGGAACTGACCCGACTTCTGCGGATCGAGATAGAACGAAGGATCCGGCAGCCCGGTGCCGCCCTGGCCGAGGTTGGCAATGTGCAGATCGGGCTTCTCGAAGTCGATGAACAGGCCGAAGTCGAAGAAGGCCCCGAGCCCGACGGTCGAGTCGAAATCGCCGAGCAGCTGGAACAGCGCCTTGGTGTTCTTGGGATCGAGCTTGGTGATCTTGGCCAGGTAGGGATCGAGCGGCTGGACGCCGGCCGCGTCGATCGCCGCCTCGTCCATGCAGGCCTTGTAGTAGGTGCCGGCGCGCTGCGTGTCGCCCTCGAGGATGGTCTTGAGCACCTCGTTGTTGTGATCGGCGAGCTCGCCAAAGCCCCGACCCCAGCGCGGGTGATCCTCGGGCAGCGGGTTTTGGGCGATCCAACCACCGCAGGCGAACTGGTAGAAGTCGACGCAGGGATCGGCGAAGAGGTCCATCTGCGCGATGACCTCTTTGCCGACCGGGCTCTCGCTGGCGAGCGCGAGCTTGGGCGTGGGCTTGTCCGCGTCGGGCGGCTTCACTTCGCCGCTATCGTCGGCCGCGGGTTTGCAACCGAGGCTGAGCAGCAGCACGGGGGACAACAACAGGGTGACGAATCGGTGCCTCGGCATTTCGGGCAGCATGCCCGATGGGACCCGGTTGGCCGATATGGGAGTTTTGTTTTGTCGCCCGCGAAACCCGTGAAGAAGGTCACGGGTCAAAGCTCAATCGCCACCGAGCGCTCGGCGGTGATCGTCGAGGTTTTGGACAATTCCTTGATACGTGGCCGCGAGCTCGAGGGCGGTGGCTTGATCGGCGTGATAGCTGCGATACGCCGCGCGCTTGGTCAGCTGCACGGCCATCGGCGGCAGCCGGGCGATCGCCTCGGCGCGCTCGCAGGCGACGTGCATGAGTTGATCGGCTGCTGACACTTCGTGAACCAACCCGATCGTCAGCGCCTCCTCGGCCGTGATCACCCGACCGGTCAGCACCAGCTCGAGCGCACGAGCGAAGCCGACGACGCGGGTCAGGAAGTACGCGCCGCCATCGCCGGGCACCAGGCCGACCTTCACGAATGTCGAGCCGAGCTTGGCCCCCGCACGAGCGATCCGCAGGTCACACATGCACGCGAGATCGAGGCCGGCGCCGATCGCCGCGCCGTTGATCGCGGCGATCAGCGGCTTGGGAAATTCGGCGATGCGCCGCGGGACCGCCTGGATGCCGCGAATGTAGCGAGTGCGCAGCTCGGCCGGATCGCCCGCGAACATGCCCGAGCGCGCGCGCATGGCCTTGACGTCGCCGCCCGAGTGAAAGGCCTCGCCGGCGCCAGTCAGGATCACGCAGCGCACCGCATCGTCTCGCTCGGCGCGATCGAGCGCGGCGATCAGCTGCTCGCACATCTCGTCGCTGTAGGCGTTGCGCGCCTCCGGTCGGTCGAGGGTGATGGTTGCGAGCGGAGCGGCCTGCTCGTAGCGGACGTGCTGGGGAGCGTCGGACATCGAGGCTTGATAACATGATCACGGTGGCCCCACGCAGCATCGCGCACGTGGACATGGACGCCTTCTTCGCGTCGGTCGAGGTTCGCGACGACCCCTCGCTGCGCGGACATCCGGTGCTGGTCGGCTATCCCGGCAAGCGTGGGGTCGTGGCCGCGGCCTCGTATGAGGCGCGGCGCTTCGGCTGCCACTCGGCGCAGCCGATGACGATCGCGCTGCGCAAGTGCCCACACGCGAAAGTGGTGATGCCGCGGCACGATCGCTACGTCGAGGTCTCGCACGCGGCGTTCGAGATCTTCGCCCGCTTCACGCCGCTGGTCGAAGGGCTGTCGATCGACGAAGCGTTTTTGGATCTCGGCGGGACCGAGCGACTGCATGGGCCTGCGCGAGCGGTGGCCGATCGCCTGCGAGCGGTGATCCGCGAGGAGCTGTCGCTGACCTGCTCGGTCGGGCTCGCGAGCTGCAAGTTCATCGCCAAGATCGCGAGCGAGCAGAACAAGCCCGACGGGCTGACCGAGGTCGCGCCGGGGACCGAGCAGGCGTTCTTGGATCCGCTGCTGGTGCGCAAGCTGTGGGGCGTGGGGCCGCGCACCGAGGAGCAGCTGCGGCGCTATGGCGTGCGCACGGTCGGCGACATCGCCCGGCTCGGCCAGGCCACGCTCGAGCGCGAGCTCGGCGAGCATGGTCTGCACCTGCATCGGCTGAGCCTCGGGATCGACGATCGCGAGGTGGTGCCCGGCCGCGAGCGCAAGCAGATCAGCCACGAGAACACCTTCCACGACGACCTCACGACCCGCGCGGAGATCGAGGACTGGCTGCTGCGCCAGGCCACGCGCGTGGCCGATCGTCTGGCCGCGGCCGGGCAGCGCGGTCGCAAGGTCCACATCAAGCTGCGCGACACCGCGTTCACGACCTGGACGCGGCAGTGCACGCTCGAGCGACCGAGCGCGCAGACCAAGGAGATCTTCGCCGCGGCCAAGGGGTTGGTCGCCAAGCTCGAGGCCGAGGGGCTGCTGCGGGGGCGTCGCTTTCGCTTGACCGGGTTGGGGGTCAGCGAGCTGATCGAGGGTCGCGAGCCGCGGCAGCTCGAGCTGCTCGGCGAGCCCGCCGAGGCGGTCGAGCAGCGCAAGGGCGAGGCGGTGCAGGACGTGCTCAGCGAAGTTCGACGGCGCTTCGGCGGCAAGGCGTTGTTCCCCGCGGGTCACGGCGAGGCGGATGAGGGCTGAGCGTGGGTTATGCTCCGCGGCAGTGCGCCCGGTCCTGCACCTGCTGCTCGGCTTGCCGCTCATGCTCGGCGGCTGCGTGCGCTCCTCGTCGGAGAGCGTCACGCTCACGGTGTTCGCGGCGGCCTCGCTGGCCGAGTCGTTTCGCGCGATCGAGCGCGCCTACGAGGCCGAGCATCCGGGCGTGGACATCGAGATCAACGTCGCCGGATCGCAGCTGCTCGCCACGCAGCTGCTCGAGGGTGCCAACGCGCAGGTGTTCGCGTCGGCCGACAAGCCGCAGCTCGATCGCGTGGATGTGGAGTTCATGCTGGACTCGCGCCGCGAGTTCGCCAGCAATCGCCTGGTGATCGTGGTGCCGGCCGGCAGCGCGATCGAGGACCTCTTCGATCTGACCGAGCCCGGCGTGCGCGTGGTGCTGGCCGGCGAGTCGGTGCCCGCGGGTCGCTACGCTCGACAGGCGCTTCAGCGGGTGCCGGTCGACAGCGTCGACTTGCTCGGCGCGGTCGAGCGCAACGTGGTCTCGAACGAGACCGATGTGCGCGAGGTCGTGGCCAAGGTGCGGCTCGGCGAAGCGGACGCGGGCATCGTCTATGCCACCGATGTGCTCGGCGACGCCAAGCTCGAAGCCCGCGAGCTGCCCGTGGGCGCCGAGGTGCGAGCGCGCTACGAGCTCGCGGTGATCGTCGAGAACAGCCGCGGTCCGCTGCGCGCCACCGCGATCGAGTTCGTCGATTTCGTGACCAGCCCGGCTGGCCAGGCGATCCTGGTTGACCACGGGTTCGGGCCGCCGCTGCCATGAGTCAGGCGAATCGCAACGGGTCGAACGGGCGGGCGCGCGGGCAGGGCTACGGTCAGTACCTGCTGATCCCGCTCGCGCTGGTGGGGCTCGGGCTGTTCGTGCTGCCGATCTTCGGCCTGATCGGGCGCGCGCCGATCCACACGCTCGGCGAGCTGCTCGGCAACCCCGCCGTCGGCCCTGCGCGCGGCAAGAGCAGCGCAGTCTGATAGGCTCGCTCGCGGATGAGCGACCGACCTCGCAAGCGTCTGCTCGGCCTCGATGCGCTGCGTGGCATCGCGGTGTTCCTGATGAT
>DATLLB010000803.1:0-3548 GCA_035538075.1 Enhygromyxa sp. | reverse complement strand
GGGCGCGTAGCGAGTCTCGGCGACAAACGCCGCCAGCGTGTCCGGGTAATCGCGCGCGAGCTGAACTCGGAGCGTCTCGATGGCCTCGAGGTCGCCGCGCTCGCTGGCCTCGGTGATGTCGAGCAGCAGCAACTGCGCGCGCAAGCCAACGTCGCGCTGCTTGGCGGCCAGCTCGGCTCGAAACGCGACGAGCTGCGGGTCGTCGGCGTAGGGATGGAACACGTTGTGGAGCTGCGTGCCGACGAACGCCCACGTGGGATCGTCGGCGGGCATGCGCGCGAGCACCCAATCCAGGTCGTCGGCGTCGATCCAGTCGACCCTGCCGAACTGCCCGAAGAACCATGCCCACTCGAGCGTGGCCGCGTCGGCCAGCGCTGCATCGTCGAGCGCTTCGATCGCATGGCGGGCTGCGAGCGCGATCGTCCGCACCACCTCGCGCAGCTGCTGGGCCTCCGCCTCGCTGCTGGTGGCCGCGAGCTGAGCCTTGAGCTGCTGCATGTGCGGCCACAGCAGATTGATGGCTTGCCTGCGCGGGTAGACGGAGGCGCCGTGGACCTCGACCTTTGGCGCGAGCTTGGCCGCGGGCAGATCATCGAGGTCGATCTCGAGCCGCGCGGAGCTGGGGATGTCGAGTTCGGCCCAGAAGTCACCGGCGCCGTCGTACTGCCAGCGCGTGCCGCCAGGCCCGTTGTAGCTGCGGTCCTCGGTCAGACTGGTGAGCTGATATTGCAGCGCTCGCGCGTCGTCGGGCGGCTCGAGGTCGAGCGCATACACGTCTCGATCGCTGCGCGAGGCCGTGAGCTCGAGCGGCGCGCTGGCTTGGCTCTCGACGTCGATCCAGCGCAAGCGCAGCTGCAGGCGCTCGCCCGTCTGCGCGCGAGCGTAGGTGCCGAGCTGCAACGCAACCTCGAGGTCGGCCCCGTCGACCAGCAGCGCCAGCTCCTGGCTCGCGTGATCGACTCCGGCGACGGTCAGCTCGTAAGCCCCGGGACCCGGCAGCGTGGCTTCGAAGTGACCGGTCCTAGCGATCGACTCGTCGAGGATCGGCGATCGGTAGCCGCTGCGGCGGAGTACGACATGAGCAGCGCTGAGCGCCTGACCGTCGTGCCCGAGCACTCGACCGCGCAGCTCGGGATGCTCCGCAGTCGGGCTCTGATCCACGGACTGGTTGTTCGGCTCCGCGGGCGGGCTCGGCTCCGGGTTCGTGCGGCAGCCGAGCAGCAGCGAGCAGGCAATCAGAACAATTGAGGCGCCACGCATGGGCCACCCCAACGCGCCCTACTCGTCCATGATCTCGGACTCTTTTTTGCCGGCCGTATCGTCGACCTGCTTCACGAACGCGTTGGTCAAGTCCTGGACCTGCTCGAGGCCGCGCTTGAGGTCGTCCTCGGAGATTTCCTTGTCCTTCTCGGCGTTCTTGAGCAGGTCGTTGGCGTCGCGGCGGCCGGCTCGGATCGCGATCTTGGCGTCCTCGGCCAGGTCGCGGACCTGCTTGACCAGGGCCTTGCGGCGCTCCTCGGTCAGCGGCGGGATCGGGACCCGCAGGATCACGCCGTCGGAGCTGGGGTTGAGCCCGAGGCCGGCGTTCATGATCGCCTTCTCGATCGCGGACAGGTTGCCGGCGTCGTAGGGCTTGACGATCAGCAGGCGAGCGTCGGCGGTCGAGACCGTCGCGACCTCGCGCAGCGACATCTGCACGCCGTAGGCCTCGACCCGCACGCCGTCGAGCAGCGCAGGGTTGGCGCGACCGGCCCGGACCTTGGCGAGCTCGCGCGCGAGTCGGTCGGTGGCCGTGCCCATGGCGTCCTTGGCGAGTTCGATTGCGTCTTCGATCATGTCTGTGTCCTCGCTGAGTCCGTCGCGTTGCTGTCAGGTCGGCCACTGGAAGCGCTCGGGCGCGACGACGGTGCCGAGCGGATCGCCGCAGACGACGCGACGGATGTTGCCGCTCGCGAGCATATCAAACACGACGATCGGCAGATCGTTCTCTTGGCAGAGCGAGATCGCGGTGGCGTCCATCACGTTCAGCCCGCGGGCCAGAACCTCGAGATAGGTGAGGCGGTCGTAGCGGACCGCGTCGCTGTGCTTCATCGGGTCCTTGTCGTAGACCCCGTCGACCTTGGTGGCCTTGAGCAGCACCTGCGAGCCGACCTCCATCGCCCGCAGCGCGGCGGCGGTGTCGGTCGTGAAGTAGGGGTTGCCGGTCCCGGCCGCGAAGATGACCACGCGGCCCTTCTCGAGGTGCCGGGTCGCGCGGCGCCGAATGTACGGCTCGGCGACCTCCTTCATCTCGATCGCCGAGAGCACGCGCGTGTACACGCCGAGCCGCTCGAGCGCGTCCTGCAGGGCGATCGCGTTCATGACCGTGGCCAGCATGCCCATGTAGTCGGCGCTGGCGCGGTCCATGCCCTTCGCCGACGCCTTGACGCCGCGAAAGATGTTGCCGCCGCCGATCACGACCGAGGTCTGGACGCCGAGCGCGAGCACGCCCTGAACTTCTTCGGCGATGGTGGCGAGGACCGCAGGATCGATGCCGTAGCCCGCCGCTCCTTGCAGGGCTTCGCCGGAGAGCTTGAGAGTGACTCGCTCGAACTTTGCCTTGGTCGGTAGCACGTCCTTGGGCTTCACCATGCGGATTCCTTAAAAAAGGAGAGCGGGTTGCCCCGCTCTGTTCGTTTCAGGACCCAGCGACCTGGGCCGCGACTTCCGCCGCGAAGTTTTCCTGTTTCTTTTCGAGGCCCTCGCCGAGCTCGTAGCGGACGAAGCGACGGATCTTCACGTTCTCGCCGATCTTCGCCACCAGCTCGCGCAGCAGCTCCTCGACGGTCTTCTTGTCGTCCTTCACGTAGGCCTGCTCGAGCAGCACGTTCTCCGAGAAGAACTTGTTGATCTGCCCGTCGACGATCTTGTCGACGATCTTCTCGGGCTTGCCGTCCTCGATCGCCTTGGCGCGAAGGATCGCGCGCTCGGCCTCGACCTTGCTCAAGTCCATGTCCTCGCGGGCGACCGCCTGCGGGTTCATGGCCGCGATCTGCAGCGCGATCTCGCGGCAGAAGTTCGTGAAGTCCTCGGTCTTGGCCACGAAGTCGGTCTCGCAGTTGACCTCGAGCAGCACGCCGACGCGTCCGCCGTGGATGTAGCTGACGACCGCGCCTTCAGTGGCGATGCGACCGGCCTTCTTGGCGGCCTTCGACAAGCCCTTCTTGCGCAGGTACTCGACGGCCTTGTCCATGTCGCCGTCGGTCTCGCTGAGGGCATTCTTGCAGTCGAGCAAGCCCGCTTGCGTGCGCTCGCGGAGCTCCTTGACCATCGCTGCGGTTACTTTGGACATTGCGTTGGCTCCCTAATCGAATCAGTTGGAATCATCGTCCGAGTCGGTGCCGCCGGTGCTCTCGCCTTCCGGCGTGGCAGCGGCCTCGGGGGTCGGGAGGTTGGTGCGGCGCGAGACCAGCTCGACCTTGGGGCCGTCGCCACCGGTGGTGACGCGGATCGGCGCGGGCGCAGACTCGACGTCGGCGCTCTCGACGGCGCGCTGCTTGCCGAGCCGC
>DATLLB010000802.1:0-4003 GCA_035538075.1 Enhygromyxa sp. | reverse complement strand
GAGCTTGCGTTGGTCGCCGTCTTGCATCGCCACGTCCATGATCGGCCAGTCGCGGTCGATCATGTGCAGGATCGCCGTGATCATCCCGCTCGTGCGCCCGCTCGGATCGATGCGCTTGGCCAGCTTGCCGGCCTCGGCGTTGGCGATCGCCAGCGGCCGCTCGAGCTCGACGATCTCGAACGCAGCCACGCGCAGGATCTCGCGCAGCTCACCCTTGATCTTCTTGGGCTTGCTCGCGAACGAGTCGATCAGCTTGTCGAGCCGCGCGCGGTGGCGGAGCACGCCGTAGACCAGCGTGGTGACGAGCCCTCGATCGCGGCGCGCGAGCTCGGGGTGCTGCTCGAGCTGCTCCGAGAGGATGCGGTTGCTGAACCCGCTGCGCTGCTCGATCTCTCGCAGCGTCCGCACGGCGATACGGCGCGGGTTGGGGCCCGTCTGTGCACGGCTCACGGCCGGCAATCTACATGCAAACGAAAAGGGCTCGCAGCCGAAGCTGCGAGCCCGAAGCACACCGGGATCAGCCGAAATCCCGGGGACGGAACTACATGTCCATGCCGCCCATGCCGCCCATGCCGCCACCGGCACCCGCGGCCGGGGCTTCCTTCTTGGGCACCTCGGCGATCATCGCCTCGGTGGTCAGCATCATGCCGGCGACCGACGCGGCATTCTGGATGGCGGTGCGCACGACCTTGGTCGGGTCGATGACGCCCTGCGCGACCAGATCGCCGTACTCCTGCGTGCGCGCGTTGAAGCCGAAGCCGGCCTGTCCGTCGCGGACGCGGTTGACGACGACGCTCGGCTCGCCGCCAGCGTTGGCGACGATCTGACGCAGCGGCTCCTCGATCGCACGACGCACGATCGCGACGCCGACCTGCTGCTCGGCGCTGGGCGCCTTGAGGCCTTCGAGCGCGGAGGCGGAGCGCAGCAGCGCGACGCCACCACCGGGGACGATGCCCTCTTCGACGGCGGCACGCGTGGCGTGCAGCGCATCCTCGACGCGGGCCTTCTTCTCCTTCATCTCGACCTCGGTCGCAGCGCCGACCTTGATCACCGCGACGCCGCCGACCAGCTTGGCGAGCCGCTCCTGCAGCTTCTCACGGTCGTAGTCGGAGGTGGTCTCCTCGATCTGCGCGCGGATCTGCTTCACGCGAGCCTGGATGTCCTCCTTCTTGCCGCCGCCATCGACGATGGTGGTGGTGTCCTTGTCGATGGTGATGCGACCGGCGGTGCCGAGGTCGCTGACCTGCAGGCTCTCGAGCTTCTCGCCGAGATCGTCGGTCAGGGCCTTGCCGCCGCACAGCACGGCGATGTCCTTGAGCATCTCCTTGCGGCGGTCGCCGAAGCCGGGGGCCTTGACGGCCGCGACCTCGAGGGTGCCGCGGATGCGGTTGACGACCAGCGTGGCCAGGGCCTCGCCGTCGACGTCCTCGGCGATGATCACCAGCGGCTTGCGCTGCTTGGCGACCTGCTCGAGGACCGGCAGCAGGTCCTTCATGCTCGAGATCTTCTTCTCGTGGAGCAGGATGTAGGCGTCCTCGAACGAGACCTCCATGCGCTCCTGGTCCGTCACGAAGTACGGGCTCAGGTAGCCGCGGTCGAACTGCATGCCCTCGACCACGTCGAGCTCGGTGTTGTTGGCCTTGTTCTCCTCGACCGTGATCACGCCCTCTTGGCCGACCTTGCTCATCGCCTCGGCGATCAGCTTGCCGACTTCCTCGTCGCCGTTGGCCGAGATGGTGCCGACCTGGGCGACCTCTTCCTCGCCCTTGGTCTCGGTCGAGAGGTTCTGGACGTGGGTGACGACGGCCTCGACCGCGAGATCGATGCCGCGCTTGAGCTCCATCGGATCGTGCCCGGCGGTGACCATCTTCAGGCCCTCGCGGTAGATCGCCTGGGCGAGAACGGTCGCGGTGGTGGTGCCGTCACCGGCCACGTCGGAGGTCTTCGAGGCGACCTCCTTGACCATCTGCGCGCCCATGTTCTCGAACTTGTCTTCGAGCTCGATCTCCTTGGCCACGGTCACGCCGTCCTTGGTGACGGTCGGCGAGCCCCAGCTCTTCTCGATCACGACGTTGCGGCCGCGCGGCCCGAGGGTGACCTTGACGGCATCGGCGAGGGTGTTGACGCCACGCAGGATCGCGCTGCGGGCCTTGGCATCGAAGCGGACTTCTTTGGCTGCCATGATGTGTTGCTCCTTGAATTCTTCTCGGTTGTCAGGTTGCGGGTCAGCGCGGCTCAGCTCTCGATCACGGCGAGGATGTCGTCCTCGCGCATGATGATGAGCTCCTCACCGTCGATTTTGATTTCGGTGCCGGCGTACTTGCCGAACAGGATGTGATCGCCAGCCTTCACGTCGAGCGGCTTGCGAACGCCCTCGTCGTTGGCCCGGCCGGTACCGGCTGCGATCACGCGGCCACGGGTCGGCTTCTCCTTGGCGGAGTCGGGGATGTACAGGCCGCCGGCGGTCTTCGTTTCTTCCTCGAGTCGCTTGACGAGGACGCGGTCGTTGAGGGGACGGACGTTCATGAGTGGTCTCCGATGTCGTGTGCTGGGGTCGAAGCCCGAACCCTGAGTTCGATAGCGGGTCGCGGGCGGTCAGGTGTTGAGCCAGCGAGTCATTCGCGCGTCGCACCTCACGCCGGAGGCGGACGCGGACTCGTGGCGGTTTGGCAGTCGGCGGTCCCGACTGCTAGCGGGCCGGAGGGTAAAGCGCGGGCAAAGTCGATCAAGAAGGTCGGAGCAAAAACTCGTGTGTACCCAAAAGGGAGGCTCCTCACGCTTGGGCGACTCGCGTGCCTTCTGCTACCGTGAGGTTTGCGACGAACAGAGGATCGTCTGCAATTTGGAGCACGCCATGAACCGAAGGTTTGAGCTCGCTTTTGAAGGGACCTTGGAGTCGTTCTTCTTCGAGCAGCTCGAGCAGGCCCACGATCGCGAGCGCAAGCCGCTCGGCGAGGAGATCGAGGCCTACCTCGTGCACATGCTCGCCGCCCACGCCCGTCGGCCCAATGTGGCCGGACGGACAAGTCCCGCCCTGGCAACGCAGTTTTTGGCCGCGCGAGAGCAAGGCGCGGTGGCGCTGCGGGAGGTCGGGGATCGGGCGCTCTACATCGCCGGAGTGATCCCGCGCTCGCTCGAGCGCACGCCTGTCAACGTGGACTACGTGGTTGGTATTGGTGAGGCAGCCTACCGCGAAGTCCACGTGCGAAAGACGAAGCTCGAGGTGTTTGCTCGTCTCGCCGAGCGCTTCCGCGACATCGTCGCCACGCTCGGCAAGATGCTGGCGTTGGACAAGGATGAGCAGACGGATCTGCTCGCGCTTTACGAGCGCTGGCGGCGAAGCAGTGATCCGGCGGACGCGAAGAAGCTGATCGCGGCCGGCGTGCTGCTCGACCCTGCGGCCTCGGACATCCTTCAATAGGAGGATCTCGTCCGCGTGAAATAGTCCCGCGAGGGGCTCGGTTCGCGGGCGCCGATGAGCGTCCGCAGGCGAGCCCCGAGTCTCCACGGTCTGTTCTTTCTCGGCTTCGTGGCTGTCGGAGCGCCCTTGCTCGCAACCGGATCGATCGGTTGCTCGAGCGAGGCGCAGGCCAGCCCGCCGACGCCGACCCAACCCAGCGAGGCAGCCGAGGTCGAAGTTCGAACCCAAGGTTCGATTGCGACCTCGGCTCCTGCGCAGCCCCAGGCCCGGATCTCGCAGATGGCCTATTGGCGGCAAGGCAACGGGGTGGCGATTGCGAAGTACGATCCGCAGCAGAGCCTCGCGCCGCTGATCGAGACCGTGCAGCCCGCGGTCGTCAGCATCCATACGGTGAGCAAGCGGGGCATGTTTGCGGCCAGCGGGATGGGCAGCGGCTTCATCATTTCCGCCGACGGGTTGGTGGTGACCAATCACCATGTCGTCGCCGGCAACGAGAAGCTGGAGGTGCACCTGCCCGACGGTCGGCGCTTCGAGGGCACGGTGGTCGGCAGCGATCCGCAGACCGATGTCGCGGTCGTGCGG
>DATLLB010000801.1:0-3486 GCA_035538075.1 Enhygromyxa sp. | reverse complement strand
ACGACGACAAGCGAGCCGCGTTCGTGCTCGCGGAGATCGAGGGCATGACCGGGCCGGAGGTCGCCGACGCGCTCGAGCTCAACGTCAACACTGCCAACTCGCGGGTCCGCGCCGCTCGGCAGGCGTTCGTGCGCTACTTCGACGAGCCCAACCCGCGCAGCATCGCCGAGGCCGAGATCGAGCGGCGCGGACCCGCGAGTTGGCAGGGTTGACGTTGAGCACGAGCGCGCGCCTCGGCGTCGGCTTGGCGATCGAGGCGGCACAGCGCCGCGACCTCGAGCGCGTCGGCGACCTCCGGCCCGGTCATGCCCTCGATCTCCGCGAGCACGAACGCGGCTCGCTTGTCGTCGTCGAGCGTGGCCAGGAACTCGTCGAGCAGCCGTCCGGCGAGGCTGGCCTCGGCCGTGCGCGCGGGCTCCTGCTCCTCGCCGGAGGTCTGGGCGAGCAGCTCGAGCCGGGCGCTGCGGCGTCGGGCCGCGCGGGCGTGGTTGCGCTGCACATTGCGCAGGATGCCAAACAACCACGTCGACGCCCGCGCTCGCCCGCGCGGATCGAAGGTGGCGAAGCGACGCAGCGCGACGATGAAGCACTCCTGGACCACGTCCTCGAGGTCGGCCGCGGGCGTGCCCATTCGCAGCGCGCAGCGCCACAGGAAGTCGTAGTGCTCGGCGTAGAGCTGGGTGAACCCGGGCGGAGGCGCGGGTTCGAGGCTCGTGTGGGCGGTCGCCGAGACTTGCATGCCGAGGGTGACTGTCCGCGCGCGGTGGATCCTGTGATGATACTTCAGTGCTTTTCGGCGATGCGCCGAAACACACTCCCAAAAATCGCTGTGCGATTTTCGGGAGCACGCTGGGACAGCCCCTCTCACGGTGGGGGCTCCTTCAGTGCTTCTTGGGGCCGAGCCGGCCCAGCTCCACCCCCACGCGGAGCAGCCCGAGGACCGGCGGGACGCGGAAGCTGGCGTCCGGATCGCTGACCGTCCACCCGGGCCGGACGAGGGCCGGCAGCGCGGCGATCCCCAGGTACAGCCCCACGCGCGGCCGGGGGCTCCAGGTCACGCGCAGGTCGGGGCCGGCGTACGCCCACGGGCGCGCGAGCGTGCGCTGGTTCTCGGTGTTGACGGAGCTCGCGACGATCGGCCCGACGCCCGCCACCGCGCAGGCGCTGAAGCGGACCGTCCGCCAGCTCGGCGCCACGCAGAATCCGGTCGCGCCCGAGGCCGCGATCAGGTCGCCCCCAACATCGCCGTTCGCCGCCCGGAACTGTCCGCCGAACCAACCGGCGGCGCTCAGCTGCCAGCGAAACAGCCCGCGCTGGAGGCCGCCCTCGAGCTCGACGCCGCCACCGACCTGCGGAAACAACCCGGCGAAGCCGAGCCCCGCGACGCCGAGCGTGCCTTCGACGACGCGCTTGGGCCTGCGCTCGGGCGGCGGCGATGGTCGATCGATCATGACGCTCGGTGGGCGCTCGACGACAGGGGTGCTCGTCGTCGGTTCGGACACCGGCTCGCTCGTGATCACCGGCGTGGGCACGACCGCCTTCGGTCTCGTGCGAGGCCGCTGCACGATCACCTGCGTCGCCGACAGCTGCCGCTCCTTCGCTGCAGGCGGACCCAGCGCGAAGGGATCGACGGCGCTGGCGATCAGCAATGCGGCGTCGCGGCCGATCTGATCGCAGTCGACGGCGCGCAGCTCGTGGTGCTCGCGCACGCCGTCCACCGCGATCGTCAGCCGCAAGCGATACCCGGCGAGATCGACCTCGACCCACGCCTGCGCGAGCACGGCTCGAGGAAATTCGGCCAGCGCCCGCCCGCCCAAGAACTCGTTCGTGGCCTCCTGCACGGCCGCCTGCGACGGGCAGCCCTCGACGGCATCCCACTGGATCCGCTGCTCGAAGAGTCCCGGGCTGCCGGCCAGCACCCCAAAGCGCAGTCCGATCCACAGCCCCAGCGCCGCGAGCCCCATGCCCCGCGACCATAGCAGCGCTCACCCGGGTGTGCCTATCATCGCCGCGCGATGAAGACGGTCATCCAGCGCGTGAGCCGAGCGGAGGTCCGGGTCGACGGTGAGGTCGTCGGAAAGATCGGTCGAGGTGTTGTCGCGCTCGTCGGCGTCGAGCGTGGCGATGGGATCGCCGACGCACACATGACCGCGCGCAAGCTCGCCGGGCTGCGGATCTTCCCCGGGGCCAAGCCCATGGATCGCAACCTGCTGGAGATCGGCGGCGAGGCGCTGGTCATCAGCCAGTTCACGCTCGCGGGCGACATCCGCAAGGGTCGACGCCCGAGCTTCAACGACGCCGAGGATCCCGAGCGCGCCGAGCCGCTCTACATGGCGATGGTCACCGAGCTGCGCGAGCGCGGCGTGCCGACCCAGACCGGCCGCTTCGCCGCGAGCATGGAGGTCGAGCTCGTCAACGAGGGCCCGGTGACGCTGCTGATCTTCAGCAAGGGCGGCGTGATCCTGTGACTCTGCAAGGCCTGCAGCGCTACCAGATCATGGAGCCGCTCGGCTCGGGCAGCCAGGGGCACACGTATCGCGCGTTCGATCGCGAGCTCCACGAGGAGGTCGCGATCAAGGTGCTGTCGCTGCGCAAGGCCGGCGAGTGGAAGGCCTTCGAGCTGTTCGAGCGCGAGGCCCAGGTGCTCGCCAACCTGCGTCACGTCGGCATCCCTCGCTACCGCGACTACTTCATCAGCGAGGAGAGCGGCGACTACTTCCTGGTCATGGATCTGATCGAGGGCCGGTCGCTGGCCGAGGATCTGCGCGCGCACGGTCGCATCGACGAGGCCCGGCTGCGCGCGCTGATGCTCGGCTTGCTCGACATCCTCGAGTACCTGCACAGCCGCACCCCGCCGGTCATCCACCGCGACATCAAGCCGGCCAACGTGATCGTCGACGCGAAGGATCGCGTGCACCTGGTCGACTTCGGCGGCGTGCGAGTGGTGACCCGGGTCGAGGGTGGCTCGACGATGATCGGCACCTTCGGCTACATGGCGCCGGAGCAGCTGCACGGCGACGCGGGACCGGGCGTCGATCTCTACGCGCTCGGGGCCACGATCGTCGCGCTCGCGACCGGTCGCGCCGCCGACGAGCTGCCGCACGAGGGGCTCGCGATCGATCTCGATCAGCTCCCGCTGCCAGACCGCCTGCGTCCGGTGCTGGCCAGGCTGCTCGAGCCCGATCCCCGCAAGCGAGCGCGCTCGGTCGCCGAGGTCCGTGCGCTGCTCGACGGCGACGACGGCAAGCGGCCTCGCACCGGGGCTGGGAACAGCACCGCGCTGGCGGTCCCCGGCTTCGTGCGCGGGCTCGCCAAGACGCCCAAGCCGATGTCGATCGTCGTGTGGATCTTCGCGCTGATGGCCGCCGCGGGGCTGGTCGTGATCGAGTACGCGATCCTGCCGATCATCTACGTGATCCTGCGCGCGTTCGCGGACAACAAGCGCGACAAGGGCGAGGCGATCGACGACGACAAGGCCGGCATCAC
>DATLLB010000800.1:0-7787 GCA_035538075.1 Enhygromyxa sp. | reverse complement strand
GCTTTATCGGTTGCTCGCCGGTCGTGGCCCGTTCGTGGGGCTCGGGTTGCGCAGCGCGATCGATCGCATCAGCCAGGGCGTGCCGCCGCTGCCCGACGCGATCGCCCGCGAGCTGCCGCCGGGCTTGCAAGGGTTGATCTTGCGGATCCTGGCCGCGGATGCACAGGAGCGGCCGCGCGACGCTACGACGATCGCCCGCGAGCTCGAGCGCTTCATCGCGGGCGAGCAGCAGCCGGCCAACGCGACGCTGGTGTTTCAACGCAAGGGCAGCCTGCGCTTCATGCCTGCGGACGAGCCCGCCGCAGCGCCGCCCGCCGAGCCGCCGCCTTCTTCTTCACCGCCACCGCCACGCGTGGCCTCGCGCTCGAGTGGATCGGCGACAGCCAAGCGCGCGTTGTTGGTGGCGACGATCCTCGGCCTCGGCACGGCGGCTGGCTACGGGTTGGTCGAGCTCGCGAGCGACGCGAGCCGCGAGCCGTCGAGCAAGTCCCCGGACGCCGCAAAGAAGATCGAGGTGGGCAGCCGCGCGCCGCTCGATGGGCTCCACACCAGCCCGGAAGACTGCGCGAGCTGTCACCCGCGGCAGAGCGCCGAGTGGAAGCGATCGGTGATGGGCCACGCGGCCAAGTCGCCGCTCTTTCAGGGGCTCGAGATCCTGATCGAGGAGCAGGTCGGCAAGAGCGACTCTTGTCCGAATGGGGCCGGGATCCTGCGTACCGCCAATCCACGCACCGCCTGCGTCGATGAATCGACCAACATCGCGATCACCGGCTCCGGTGGCGCGCTGTGGTGTGTCAATTGCCATACCCCGCGCGAGAACCTGGGCGCGGTGCTGCCTGCGTGGGACGCCTTCTCGCCGGCCTCGGCCTCGCGTCGACCGCTGCGGGACATCCAGCCCGAGAGCACCCACGAAGGCATCGACTGCGGCTTCTGTCACCAAGTCCACGGCCCGGTGCGACCGGGCAACGAGCGACTCGGTCGCTACGAGGGCAACCCCAGCTGGATCAACTTTGCGAGCGGCCAATCCTTCTTCATGCGCCCCGAAGATCGGCTGGGCATTCCGGGCATCGCGAATAGTGGTTACTCGCTCGATCCTGCCGAGCTGTTGAGCAACGCACCGACGCGTCCAAACGCCGAGCTGGTGCCCGGCGGCGTGCATCGTCGGCCGAGCGACGAGGCGCGCGCCTACCTGCGCTCGAGCGAATTCTGCGGAGCGTGCCACGACGTCCGCCTGTTCGGCGCCGACGCGCTAGCGACTCCGGGCAAGGGCGAGCACTTTCGGCGACTTCGCAACGCATACACCGAGTGGGTCGAGTGGACCAAGCTGGAGCGCGCGGCCGGGCGCGAGCCGGCCGATTGCCAGGACTGCCACATGAGCAGCTTCCCGGGCGTCTGCGTGCCTGGTGATCCACCCGCGGCGCAGCCCGGCGAGACCGACATCACCGCGCTGCGCCGCGGCTGCCCACCCGGCACGCGCTTCGAGTCGCGGGCGCCCGGCGAGCTGCCCGAGCTGCGCATCGCGGCCGGCTCGGGCGAGCGCCGCGAGGTCACGACGCACTACTTCTCGGGCGTCGACATCCCGCTCACGCCCGAGTTCGACGACGCGTTCATCGATCAGCCCGAGCTCGACGCGATCGGGATTCCGCTCGGCGGCGATCAACGGCGCGACCTCCTGCTCGGTCGCAGCTTTCGCTTCGCGCTCGACGACGGCCGCGTGCGTGGGCGGACGCTGGAGCTGCCGATCGAGCTCGAGAACACCGGAGCCGGCCACAAGATCCCGGCCGGGTTCTCGCAGGAGCGCGAGTTTTGGGTGCACCTGCGCATCACCGACGCCAACGATCGGCTGGTCTACGAGGTCGGTCGCGTCGATCGTCACGACGAGGATCTGCGCGACAAGATCTTCACCGCGGTCAACGTCGACGATCGGCGCATCGTCGATCAGCAAGGTCGCCCGCAGGGCGTGTTCGGGGCCGACGTGATCGACGGCCCCGATGTCGCGCAGTGGGAGGCCCTCGACGCGCGCGGGCCCTTCGATCCCGCCACACAGTTTCGCGGCCGCGGGCTGATCAATCTGCAAAACGGCTTCCTGCGTTGCGTGCGGTGCATCGGCACCATCGACTTTCAGGGTCGCTGCATCCCGGCCAACGCCGTCCAGGAGCAGCACCGCGCGGCTCGCTTCGCCGACGCGGTGTTCGACAACGACACCGGCGAGTGCCGCTCGAACCTGACCGGCGAGGACGCGCTGTTCGAGGTCTACTTTCCGGTCGGGGCGCTCGATGCCTCGCGCGGCGCGGTCAAGGGGCCCGACGCGATCATCGATCATCGCTCGG
This sequence comes from Enhygromyxa sp., assembly GCA_035538075.1. GTDB lineage: Bacteria > Myxococcota_A > Polyangia > Nannocystales > Nannocystaceae > Plesiocystis. The sequence goes on along the minus strand of DATLLB010000800.1, from coordinate 5,457 downwards.
CGCTGCCCGGCGTGCCGATGCGCTGGACCTACGAGCTCGATCTGCCGCTCGGCGTGAAGGGCCCGCTGAAGGTCGAGGCGCGGCTGCTGTTCCGCGCGTTTCCGCCGTTTCTGATCAAGGCGTTCGCCGACTATGAAGCACGACAGGCGGCCGCGGGCCTGCGTCCGAGCGGTCCGCTCGTGACTCGTGAGATGCTGGACAAGCTCGCGGTCGTGGAGATCGCCAAGGTCGAGCGTGTGCTCGAGCTCTGATCCGACATGCCGACCGCCTGGCCCGACTCGCTGTTCGCTGCGCCGATCCTGCGCGGGCTCGATGGTGCCGCTCGCTCGGCGATCCAGGCGGCCGGTCGTCTGCGCGAGCTCGCGGCCGGCGAGCGGGTGTTCGCGATCGACGAGCTCGGCGACAGCTTCTTCGTGGTCGCGCGCGGGGAGATCGAGCTGTCGGCCCAGACCCGCGCGAGCCTCGATGGCCCGACGCGCCTGCGGGTCGCGTTCGCGGGCGAGACCTTCGGCGAAGAGGCGACGCTGCCGGGCGGACGACGACGGACCGAGGCGCGCGCGAAGACTCCGGCGTTGATCGCCGAGATCCCGGCTCCGCTGTTCGCTCGCGCGCTCGGCCGCAGCGGCGGCGATGTCCAGCAGGCGCCCGAACAACGGCTGCTGCGGCGCCGCGCGACCGCGGATCTGCTCCGCCAGATCAGCCTCACGCAGGCGCTCGCGCAGGCCGACTTCGAGCTGTTGCTCGACGCGGCCGAGCACCACGAGCTGCACCGCGGCGAGCGAGTCTACGGCGTCGGCGATCGATCCGATGGACTGTGGTTGATCGCCCACGGGCTCGTGCAACTGCAGACCGACGATCCGGTCGGCGGCGTGGCGGTGCGTGCCTATCTGTCCGACGGCGACTTCTTCGGCGACGCCGAGCTGCTCGGCGGACAGCGGCGCACGCTGACCGCGGTCGCGACCGGCGAGAGCCACCTGCTGCTGATCCCACCGGCCGCGGTGCGCAGCCTGATCGATCGCAACCCGGCGCTGGTCGAGCGGCTGCGCCGGATCACCCAGACCCGCGACGCTCGCCAGCAGGCCGCGGTCGAGGCCGCCCCGCATGCGACCCGGCACGTGTTCGCCGATCTCTACCGCATGCAGATGGCCCGCTCGCTGCTGACCATCGATCAGGACGCGTGCGTGCGCTGTGGTCACTGCGCGTGGAGCTGCGAGCAGGTGCACGGGGTCGCGCGACTGGTGCGGCGCGGCGACAAGGTCGTGACGGCGCTGCGGATCACCAACGAGGCCCCGCGCGAGCTGTTGCTGCCGAACTCCTGCCAGCACTGCAAGAACCCGGTGTGCATGCTCGACTGCCCGACCGGGGCGATCGGCCGCGAGCCGGAGGGCGAGGTGTTCATCCGCGAGTCGCTGTGCACCGGCTGCGGCAACTGTGCGAAGGCGTGCCCGTGGGAGAACATCCGCATGGCGCCGCGGCGCTTCTCCGGGGATCTCAAGGCGCAGCTTGGCGAGGCGCTCGTCGCCGCAGCCGAGCGCAAGGGACTGACGCTCGAGGCGATGTTCCCCGAGGTCGCGACCAAGTGCGATCTGTGTCGCGAGTACGAAGCGCCCGCGTGCGTGCAGGCTTGCCCGACCGAGGCGATCATCCGGCTCGAGCCCGAGCGCGACTTCGCCGAGGTCGCGGCGATCCTCGATCGACCGCTCGCGCCGCGCCAAGGCGGTCGCATCGAGATCCCGTGGGGCAGGCTCGGCGTCGCGGCGGCGGGGCTGCTCGGCGTCGCCACGTTCGTGGCCGGCCTCGGGCTGCAGGCGCGCGGCGTGTTGAGCTCCGCGAGCGGGCCGGGCTTCGTCGCGGGCGTGCTCGCGGCGGTGATCATGCTCGGCCTCGTCGCGCACGCGCTGCCGAAGCGGCTGGTCAACGAGTGGATGAAGAAGAAGCAGCGCAGCAACGCGCGGACGCTGGTCGAGCAGCCACGCGCCGCGCTGCCGCGCTCGACCGTGCGGCCGTTCTATCTCGCGCACCTCGGGCTCGGCTTCATGCTCCCCGGCCTCACGCTCGCCCACGCTGGCCTCGCGCTGCCGGCCAACGCCGCGGGCGTGCTGACGCTGCTGTGCTGGATGACGCTCGCGCTCGGGTTGTTCGGCGCTGCTTGCTACGCCGTGATCCCGCGTCGCTTGACCCGGCTCGAGCACGGCGGAGCGCTGCCCGAGGATCTCGCCGACGAGCGCGAGCGCCTGCTCGATCGGCTGCAGCGCGAGCTCTCGGGCAAGTCACCCACGCTCAAGCGCCTGGCCGCCGAGCGCTTGCTGCCGTGGGCTCGCGCGCCGCTCGGTCCGCTGGAGTTGCTGATCTCGGGCCACGATCTCGCGACCGAGCGCGCCCGCCTGCGCGAGCGCGTGGAGACCTGGTTGCCGGTCGAGCTGCGTGAAGGGGCAGGGCACCCGCACGCGCGCGCCGAGGCGCTGACCGGGCTCGAGCCGCTGCTGCGCACGATGGTCGAGCTGCGAGCCTTGCCGATGCGACGCCTGCTGACCGCGGCGCTGCGCGGTTGGTTGGCGCCGCACGTGCTGCTGACCGGCGCGCTGCTGGTCGCCCTCGTCGCGCACATCCTCCTCGTTACGGTGTTCGCAGGATCCTGAGATGGCTCCGCACGATCCCGACGTACTGGTCCGACTACCGGCGAGCGTCCGTGGGCGTCGACGCAGCGCGCCGAAGATCGAGCGCAGCTCCGACGTGGTGCGCACGCGCGGGTGGTTGATCGGCAGCCTCGCGGGCGGCCTCGGTCTGCTCGCGGCCGTGCTGATCGATCTTCGCGGCGGCGCGGCGATCGGACCCCAGCGCACGATCTCGCGTCCGCACGCGCGCGCGGGGTTGAGCTGTGCGAGCTGCCATGGCGAGGAGCGTCCGGGTCCGGCGACGGCCGAGCACGATCCGGCCGACGCGTGCGTGGGCTGCCATCGCGAGCAACGCTCGACGCGAGCCCCCCACGCCGCGCTGCTGGCCGGCAAGTCGATGCGCTGCACGACTTGCCATGCGATCCACACGGCCGAGGGCGGCGTCGCGTTCGAGCCGGGCGCGGTGCCGGTCCGCTGGCGCAACGGTGCCGAGCGACCGCTGCCCGAGCTCGAGCCGCTCGGCGGTCGTGGCTGGCCGGGCCGCAGCGCGACCGACGTCGCGCTGGTCGAGCTCGCGGCCTGCTCGACGTGCCACGATCCGAGCCGCGCCAACGATCCCATGGCCCACTGCGTGCTCGCGGGTCATGCCGGGCCGACCGATCCGGTCGTGTGCTTCGACGAGCACACGCCCTTGCTGCTCGCGGCCGCGAGCGAGCGAGCGGCCTTGTGGGAGCTCAGCCGCGAGGCCGCTGCGCTGCCGGGTCCCGATCCCGACGAAGACCGACCCGGCCGCGCGAGCGGACCGTGGTGGTGGTTGGGGCTCAGCTTTGCGGGCGCGGGGCTCGGGTGGATTGGCACGCGGACCTGGGCGCGCCGACGCGATCGCTCGCTCGCACGCGCGAGCGCTAGCGAGCCCACCGATCAAGCGGCGGCGAGCTTGCGTCCGGCCGAGCGTCGGCGGCTGCCGACCATCGACGCGACCACCTGCATCGGCTGCAGCGCCTGCGTCGACGCGTGCCCCTACGACGTGCTCGAGCTGCGCGCCTACGTGGCGATCGTCGCCCGCCCGGACGACTGCTGCGGGCTCACGCTGTGCGAGCAACGCTGCCCGAACGGCTCGCTAATCGTGACCGAGGGCGAGCGGATCCCCGAGCTCCCACGCCTCGACGAGCAGCTCGCCGCGCGCGACGTGCCGGGGGTCTACCTCGCGGGCGACGTCACCGGGCTGCCGCTGATCCGCAACGCGATCAACCAGGGCGCGCACGCGGTCTCGGCGATCGCCAATTCGTTGAGCAGGTCGGCGCGTGCACCCGACGCCTACGATCTCGTGATCGTCGGCGCCGGTCCGGCGGGCATCAGCGCGGCGCTCGAGGCTCAGCGGCTCAACCTGCGCTACGTGGTGCTCGAGCAAGACAGCGCCGCCGCCAGCATCCGCAGCTTCCCGCGCGGCAAGCTGGTCTTCGATCAGCCGCTCGGCATGCCGATGGTCGGCGAGCTGTGGCTGCGCGAGTCGAGCAAGGAGGAGCTGCTCGGCAAGTGGCTGCGGATCATCCACAGCCACGGCCTGCAGATCCGCGAGGGCGTGCGCGTGCTCGGCTGCGAGCGCACGGCCAGCGGGCTGATCATTCACGCCCGCGCGGGCGATCAGGCGCTGCGCTTCGCCTGCGCCCGCGTGCTGCTGGCCTTCGGTCGGCGCGGCACGCCGCGCAAGCTCGGGGTCCCGATCCCGGAGCCGATGCTCGACCACGTGCACTACAGCCTCGCCGACGCGCGCAGCTTCGCCGGCCGCTCGGTCTGCGTGGTCGGGCTCGGCGACGTCGCGATCGAGACTGCGATCGCGCTCGCCAACCAACCCGACACGCGCGTGCTGATCAGCTATCGCGGCGCCGACTTCAAGCGCGGCAAGCGACGCAACCATGACGAGCTACGCCGGCTGCTCGCGGCCGGGCGCGTGGAGCTGCGCTGGCAGACCGAGGTGGCGGCGATCGAGCCCGGCGCGATCCGTCTACGCACGCTCGCTGGCCAGGAGTCGCGCCACGCCGTCGACTCGGTGTTCGTGATGATCGGCAACGTCGCCCCGCTCGCGCTGCTCGAGGCCTTCGGCGTCAAGACCAACGCAAGCGCTTATCCACTTTAGCCCCCCACGGCCGCCTCAGTTTGAGCCGCGGGCAGCCGCTTCGCGGCCGTTCGCTCGCTCGGCGAGCGAAGCGGATCGGCACGTAGTTCCCGGTCGCACGTGGTGACCCCCGGCGGGGGTCTGGCTCAGCCCGATGCCGATCGGTCACCACGAAGTGACCCGCATTGCGCCTAATCTCGCAGGTTCATCATCGGCTCGGTCTTGCGTCGGCTGCTCGCCACGCGGCCCGAGCCATCGAGGGCGCTGCGAGCCCAGTCGCGGGCCTCGAGGACGTTGGCGAAGAACCCGTAGGGGACGCCCGGCGGCTGCAGGGCGTAGAGCGCCCGCACGCGCTCGTTGGTCATCGGTCCGGTCACGAACGCGACGCCGCGGTGCAGCAGGCCGATCGCGGTGGCGCGCGTCTGCTGCCAGCTGCGCGTGGGAAACTCGACGATCTCGAGGTAGGGGCTGCTGCCGTCGATGATCATCGCAAACGGCGTGGCTCGTTCGATGCAGCGATCGAGCTCGGCCAAATAATTGCTGAATTCCGCCCGCCCGAGGCGGCCTCCCAGCACAAACAGCGAGATCGGCTCGCGCGGCTCCAACGAGTTCGACATGCCGGAAGAATAGCCACGTTTCGCGTCGAGTGAGCAATAAATTTCGTCGAGCGAATCTACGCATCGTCGTACCAAAGATCGCGGAAAACCGTGCCAATTCCCGTACTCA
>DATLLB010000799.1:0-2693 GCA_035538075.1 Enhygromyxa sp. | reverse complement strand
CACCGCCTACGCGTTCATGCAGGCGATGGGGCTGGTCAACGATCACCTCGAAGGCTGCGCCGCGCGAGCACGGGTCAGCAAGGCGCGAGCGGCCTTTCGCGCGCCCGGCTGAGTTGCTCAATGGAAGGTCTTGCCGCGGGCGAGGTCGGCGATCATGCTCGCGATTCGCTTGTTCCGCGTCTCCGGCCGTTTGGCGGTGTGCAGGCGATGGTAGATCGCGTAGAGGTTCTTGCGATCGAGCGTCGCGAAGAACTGTTTGGCCGCGCGGTTCTTCTGCAGCGCCGCGAGAAAGTCATCCGGGATGACCATCTTGGACGACCCAGCATAGGCCTGCTCCCATCGCCCATCCTGGCGGGCCGCTTCGACGTGAGCCAGGCCCGACGGCTGCATGCGCCCTTCGGCGATCAAACGCTCCGCGTGCTCGCAGTTGCGCTTCGACCAGCTCGACTTGCTGCGGCGCGGCGTCAGGCGCTGCAGAAACGAGACCTCGTCGAGCGATTTTCGCTGCCCATCGATCCAGCCCCAGGCGATCGCGACAACCACACAGTCATCCCAGGTGACCGTCGGCGTGCCCGATTGCTTCTTGAAGATGCGGACCCACAGCTCGCGCTTGGTCTCGTGATTCGAACTCAGCCACTCGTGGAGCTGGTCTGCGGTCTCAAAGGCGCGCGCTTCGTCCGAGTGCATGTCGAGCGTTCCGGTTCGATACCTTTCGGCCTCGGAACCATCAAGCTCCAAGCCGCGAGGCATCGATCAGGCAGGCCGGTGCGTCGCTCGATCACTCGGGCTTGGCGTCGGGTTTGTTGGCCTCGCCGCGCTTGCCCAGGGCTGCGCGCCCGGACACGAACAAGCTCGAGAACAGCAGGGCCACGGCGAACAGCGTGGTCAGGCCTGCGACGATCATGGTGCCACTGAGTTCCATCTCATTGCTCCTCTTGCGGGTGGTCAGGTCAACGGGCCGATTTGCAAGGCGCCGCGCTGACGCAGGTGCTCACGCAGCTCGCTGCGCGCCGGAAACAGCAGCAGCGCGTGGCCACGCTCGAGCAGCGAGCACAGGCGCCGCTGCTCCAGCCGCGAGTGGCTGGCGAACGCGAGCCAACCGGCCAAGCCGCCGAGCGTGGCCGCGAGCACCACGGCGACGCCGGCACTCAGGTAGGCGGTCGGCAGCGGCTCCGGCAAGGCGCCCGCGGCCGAGAGCAGCAAGGCGCCGAGCCCCGCGATCACGATGCCGACCACAAGCGAGGCCGCGAGCAGCAGCCCGAGCCCGCGCATCAGCAGGTCCGGCGAGGACGCCCGCTCGCGCAGCTCGGGCGGCGTGGCGATCAGCTCGAGCTCGCTGTGGTCGGCCCCGGCGAGCTCGGAGCGGACCGCCCACGCGCGCTCGCGGCTCGAGAACACTGCGAACATGAGCGCGCCTTTGGGTGGTTGCATCCGTCAGTCTCGCCGGGGGTTTGGGAGCCTTCACGCCGCGTCCGCGGCTGGAAAAAACGCCCGGGCCACCGCCACACGAGTGGGTTCACTGCGTGTGTGCTCGTCGCTCTGTCCGGCTGGCCCGGGCTGGGCGTCATCACGGTGAGAAGATTTGATTCATCGCACCGCGGCCGCCTCGGGTATGGATGTATCACCCAATGGATGTGCGTCAAAACGCGCGTGGGCAGCTGCCCAGGCGGGCGTGGCGGCGCCCTGGGCCCCTATCCAGCCGGTTTTACGCGGAACACGGGTGCGACTGCGAATTCAGCGTCGACTCGAACTCGCATCAATCGAACGATCGATTTTGCGATGCGGTGCATCGAATGATTCGGCGTGGACGGCAACCGATTGCAAGCTCGGCCGCGGCTGCCGCACAGGGAGTAGAATCGCCGCATGGCCGAGTCGTCCGCCCTCTCCCGCTGGTTGCCGACGATGCTTGGCGGACTGATCGCCGTCGGCGTGGTCATGGCCTACGAGCTCGACGTGATCGAGCGCGAGCCGGCGCCCGCGGCCGAGTGCGAGCCGGCCAAGCAGGCCAAGCCGCAGGCTCGCCGCGATCCGTTCACGGCCGGCGCCATGCAGCGCCGCGCCGACGATGACGACGCCGAGCGAGCCGACGCGATCGAGGACAAGCTCGCGCGGCTCGAGACCCAAAACGCGCTGCTGGCCGAGCGCAGCGTGACCGGCGAGCTCGGCTACTACAACCTGAGCAAAGCCGAGCTCGAGGCCATGGCCCGCCACTGCGACGTGCGCAGCGACTACCCCAAGAACCTCGATCCGCAGGAGCGCGAGGATCTGGGCTTGAGCGCGGCCGAGCAGGAGGCTTGGGATCGGGCGCTGCAGAAGTTCGCCGAGCAGGAGCTCGAGCAGTACCGGGCGTTGCTGGCCGAGCTCGATCCCAGCACGCCGAACCTCGACAGCATGGCGCTCGCGGACGTGCGTCGGCAGCTGACCAAGACCGCCCCGCGCTCGCGCACCGGCGACGACGACTCGCTGCAGCGCCACGTGGCCGAGGAGCGCGCGGGGCTGCGCGAGGCTCCGGCGGACACCAGCCAGCTGTCGATCTGGAACCGCTACAACCGGCTGCGCTTCAACGCGGGCGATCGCTTCGCGCAGCTGCTCGCCGACGAGCTCGGCGCCGATCGGGTGCACGAGCTACGCAGCGCGTTCGAGGGCTGGCCGGGCGCACGCACCCGGCAGTGGGGCTGCCCGGGCGAAAAGAC
>DATLLB010000798.1:0-11802 GCA_035538075.1 Enhygromyxa sp. | reverse complement strand
TCTTGACCAGCTCGCCGTCGAGCGTGAGCAGCTCGCCGTCCGCGAGCACGACCTCGAGCCCGGCCACGTGCTCGCGGCCGCGTCGTGGACCGCTTGCAGCGTCGCTCCGGCCTCACAGCGGAGCCGACGACCGGGCACGTCGATCTCGAGGATCCGACTCATGCGCTCGAGCGAGACCACCAGCTCGCCGGCGATCGCCGTGGCAGCGCCGGTCAGTCCCGTGCGTCCGCCCGAAGGCACGATCGCCACGCGCTCGCTCGAGCACAGCCGCGCGATCGCTTGGACCTGCTCGCTCGTGCGAGGCAGCGCGATCGCACCGGGCATCACCGGCCATCCGCCCTTGCAGCGATCGCTGCCGTAGTAGCGAAGGTCGTCGCCCTCGTGGATGAGTCCGTCGTCGCCGAGCAGCTCGCGAAGTCGTGCGAGGAACTCGGGCTCGTCCGCTCGCCGAAGGGCGCTGGTCGACATGCGCGAGAAGCTATCCCACGGCGGTTCGGCGCGCGCGGAATGTGGGGCGAAATACAGTTCTTCTATCCAGCGAAGGCCTTTTGCCCCGACCGACGGTCCGGCCGCAGCCGCGCGATCTCACCTTCGAACGGGGCCTCGGATCTCGATCAATTTCATCGAAGGATCCGCCTCGAAGTCGGCGCCGAAGATATGCGCAGGCGACACCAAGATTTCCAAGCTGTGCCGCTGCCGTCACAGGTCTGCTTTCGCCCGCCGCGACCGCCACGATCCAAAGACCAACTGCCCATCTCGAAACCGTCGGAGCCTTAAAAGACGAAACCGGGCGCCTCGGCCTTGAGGCGCCCGGTCAGCTCGCGGTCCCTTCCTCGACCGCGAGGCACGGGGTTCAAAGAGACGCTGACGGCTGGGATTGGCGGGGCCGCAGGAGCTGCCGCACCATCCGGACGACCGACTTCACGACGGGGTGACCCTTGATGAAGACGACGCCGACAACGTGCTTCTCGTCGCCGGACACGAGGACGGCGTGGTCGCCCACGAGTACACGCACTGAGGATTCGTTGGCGATTTGCCGGAGCTTCACCGCCTCCATGACGATCGGGTTCCACCGCTCGTCACCAACCCACTCGGCGTCGCCGCCGTCGGTGTACCAGTCGAGGACCGCCACGATGCCGTCGTGGCGCAGGACGCGTTCGATTTTGCTGTTGGCCATGTGATTCCTGGGGTAGGGGACACTGGATTTTTACAGCGGCTCTTTCGCAGCGTCAATCGCGCGCACTTACAGTCACGTTGTACTTTTTCGACTCACATGCACACATACAGCGTTCGCGGAGCGGGCGCGGCGTAGATTTTATTCATTTGCTTGAAAATGCCCGAAACAACGGCGTACGCGCAGTTTTAGCCCCTTCCGTCGATCGCGCAGACTGGGACAAACTTCCCCAAATCGCGGGAATTTCGGAGGTTGCTTTGTACTTTGGCTTGGGTTTGCACCCATTTTTCGTGTTAGAAATCACGCCAACGGCTGCAAGTGATCTTGTGGAGGAATTGAAGTTACGCGTGCGTAACGCGGACTCCAGGATGCGCGCGATCGGAGAGTGCGGGCTGGACTTCCTTCGCGGGCGATCGCTCGAGCAGCGCGAGCATCAGCTCGCGATCTTCCGCGCTCACCTCGAGCTCGCGCGCGAGACTGGTTTGCCGCTCACGATCCACTGCGTGAAGGCGCATGGTCCGATGGTCGAGTTGCTGCGCGAAAGGCCAACGCCTCCATCGGTGATGCACGCGTTCTCAGGCAGCGCCGAAGTGGCACGCGCGTGTATTGCTGCGGGTCATTACGTCTCGTTCGCAGGCAACCTGCTGCTAGCCAACGCGCGCAAGGTTGTCGAGGCTGTGGTTGCGGTGCCGGACGATCGCCTGTTGATCGAGACCGACACGCCCGATCAGACCCCGCCTGCGCGTCGGCCTGCGGACAACGAGCCGGCGTTCATCGTCGACATCGCGCGGCGACTGGCCGAGCTGCGCGAGGCCAGCGTCGAGGCGATCGCCGCGATCACGTTCGCCAACGCCGAACGCGTGTTCCGGGTCGGATCTGGGGATCGCTTCGAGTAAAACGTCGATCCACGTGCGCGCTGCCGGTCGCATATCGACGATGCTCGCGGTTGCGATCGCGCTGTCGACCAGCGCGTGTCGCTGCGGTGCGGAGCCGGATCAGCCGGTCGCGAGCGCGCCCGAGCTCGCGCCCGAGCCCCGCGCGAGCGAGCCGAAGCCCGCTCCGACGCCCGCTCGCGCGCGCGATCGCTTGGTCGTCGCGGACGCGTCGCAGCTGGCCGAGCTCGATCTCGGGCCGGTCGAGTCGCTCGACCTCGCGCTGTCCGAGCTCGACGCGCAAGAGCGACCGCTGCCGCTGCCCGAGCCGAGCGAGCCTCCTGCACCATCGGTCGGCGAGACTGGGGGCGAGCCTGTTGGAGACGCGACGCCGCCGGTCGAGTCGCGCTGCGCCGGGCTCGATCTCCACGAGATCGCCGAGCGTGCGCCGCAATTGATCTCGCTGCGCATCAGCGGCTGCCAGGCGGCAGTGCACGCGGGCCTGTCCGCGTTCGGCGAGCGGCTGCGCGAGCTCGAGCTCGTCGATCTCGAGCTCGACGCCGTGACCGTGGCGCGGCTCTCTCAGCTGCACGGGCTCGACACGCTGATCCTGACGCGCGTCCACGCAGAGCCCGACGCGCTCAAGCCTCTCGGGCGCAAGATCTCGCCGCGCTCGGTCACGCTGCGCGAGCTCCAGAAGGACAGCGCGGTCGCGGAGCTGTTTGGGATCTTGCGAGACCTCCGCGAGATCCGGCTGATCGGGCCGTGGGCCACGCACAACACGATGATCCAGGTCGGCAAGGCCAAGAGGCTCGAGCGCCTCGCGGTCATCGACACCGAGATCGGCAACTACTCGCTGCATCAGATCAAGCCCCTCGATCAGCTGCGCCGCATCGAGTGGTCGGGCTCGGGGTTCACCGACGGCAGCCCGGTGTTCATGAAGGAGCTGCCGATCGAAGAGCTGGTCTGCAACTGCCCGCGCTTCGGCGATCGCGGGCTGCAGCAGCTCTACCTGTTCGAGAACCTGCGCACGCTCGAGCTCGAGCGCTCCAGCGTGACGTCGGCGGGGCTCGTCAACCTCGGGCCGCTGCAGCAGCTCGAGCACGTGACGCTGCGCTATGTGGATCTCGACGCCGACGGCTTCACGGCGCTGGCCCAGCTGTCGCGGCTGACGAAGCTGGTGCTGGGGCCCGGGCGCCTGCTCGATCCCAAGGCCACCGGTCTGGGTCTGCTGATCACGCTGCGCGAGCTGGTGATCGGGCTCGAAGGTTTCGGCGACGAAGCGGCGCCGCAGCTGGCCACGCTCGTCGAGCTCGAGCAGCTCGACCTCGGCGAGACTGCGATCTCCGATGAAGGCCTCGAGCACCTGGCGCCGCTGACCAAACTCGTGCGGCTCGAGCTCCACCACACGCGCGTGACCAAGCATGGGCTCGCCCACCTGGCCGGCATGCAAGCGCTGGAGGTGCTCGAGCTCGACCACACCGACGTGGTCGACGAAGGCGTCGCGCACTTGGCCACGCTCGGCTCGCTGCGCGAGCTTCGGCTCGATCGCACGCTGATCACCGACGCCGCGCTGCCGCACTTGCTGAAGCTCGAGCGGCTCGAGCGGCTCAACCTGGCCGAGACGGTCGTGACGCGCGAAGGCGTGGCGGTCCTGCAGCAGCTCGACAATCTGCGCGCGGTGAACCTCGCAGGCACGCGAGCCCGCTGAGCGCTCGGTACACTCGCTGAGCGCGGGCGGACCTCGGGCGCAAGAAAAGACCCCCTGGTAGGGGGTCACCACGTGCGGTCGAGCACCACGTGCGGGCCCATCCTCGGTCGCACGCAGTGCGAGCGAGGCGGACGCGAAGCGGACGTGCATGGCTCAGTCTACGAACGACCACGGGGGTCCAAAGGCAGCCGCCATTCGTCGCCGACGCGGACTGGGCGGCGACGCACGCCGTCGAGCCAGGCCACGCCGGCCGCGACCGCGGTGATCAGCGAGCGTCCGAGCGCGAGCTCGCAGGCGATCGCGCTGGCGAGCGCACAGCCGGTGCCGCGCGGATCGGGGCCGCTCACGCGTGGGCGCTCGAACACCTGCTCGCCGCCGTCGGCGAAGCACAGGCGATCGCGGATGCGGTCGGGGCGATCGGGGACCGGCTCGCCCTTGCACAGGATCGCAACGCCCGAGGGCAGCGGGCCGGCGTCGAGCAGCTCGGCCAGCTCGGCGCGGTTGGGCGTCAGCAGATCCACGCGCGCGGCCAGGCGCAGCAGCTCGCGGGCGGGCGCTCCGAGCCGACCGCCCGCGCTCGCGAACCCGACCGGATCACAGACGATCCGCGGCGGGTTCGGACGCGCACGCAGCCGGACCAGCAGCTCGTCGATCGCATCGACATGCTCGGCGGGGATCATCCCGAGCTTGATCCCCCGCAGTCGCTCGAGCCCGGCGATGCGCTCGAGCTCGCGTGCGAGCGCGACGGCGTCGGTGCTGGCCGAGCTCGCTGGGCGACCTTCACCCTGCCGCGTGAGGGCCGTACAGACGGCGTGGACCTCCAGCTTGGGCGCGCGCTGCTCGACGGTCCACGCGTCGCGCAGCAGGCCCGCGCCTCCGCTCGGATCCATGCCGCCGATCATCGCAATTTGGCCGATGAACATGATCGCTACCCCTCGTCGTGAAGCACCCGCACCGACTCGATGCGATCGCCAGGCAGCAATTGATCGACCGTGTCCATCCCGTCGACGACGTGTCCGACCACCGTGTAGCGAGCGTCGAGGTGCGGCTGCGGGGTGTGGGTGATGAAGAACTGCGAGCCCCCAGTGTCCTTGCCCGCCAGCGCGATGCCGACGGTGCCCCGCTCGTAGCGAAGGTTGGACCACTCGCACGGGACCACATAGCCGGGGCCACCGTAGCCGTCGCCGCGGGGATCACCGCCCTGCGTGACGAAGCCCGGGACCACGCGATGAAAGCTCAACCCATCGAAGAAGCCGGCCTCGGCCAGCGCCATCAGGTTGGCTTGGTTGATCGGTGCGGCGGCGCCCTCGAAGGCGATCGTGAAGGTGCCGGCCTCGGTGCGCACCTGCAGCGCCCATGGATCTTCTCGCAGGAAACGATCGAGGTGGGTCGCGAGTTCGGCGGGGAACGGCGAGGGCCGGCTGGTGGCCGACTCGAGCTCGGCGCGATCGAACGCGAGCAGCAGCTCCGCGTGTCCGAGCAGCGCCTCGCGGGCACGGGTGCGCACGGCCACGTTGGGATCGCGCGCGAGCGGGACCACGGTTCGCGCCAACCACGGGCTGGCCGGCGGCGCGCCGGAGGGGGCCGAGCCGGTCGGATCGATGTTGGCGACGGCGCTGCGAGCCAGCGCGCCGAGGGCCTCGATCGCCGACAGCCGGGCCTCGAGATCGGCCGCGGTGCTGCGCTCGCGGACCAGATCCTCGAGCAGTGGCACGGCCTCGAGATCGCGCTTGCTCGCGTCGACCGAGCGCACCGCGATCGCCGTGGCCGCGGCCGCGAGGATCCCTGCGTCGTCGCTGAGCAACGCCGCGCGCAGGACCGGGAGCGTGGCGGGATCGTCGATCTCCGCGAGCGCATGCAGACCCGCGCTCGCGCGCGCGGGCGAGCGATCGCGGGCCAGCTCGAGCAGCCGATCGATGCGAGCGCGCCGTCGCGGATCGACCGGCGGCTCGCTCGGCTGATCGGCGATCACCGCCTCGTCATCGATCGTCGCGGTCCCGAGGTTGTCGCGCGTCGCCTCGGCTCGGGTCGACCGCAGCAGCGCCTCGATCTCGAGGTTGACCAGCAGGCTCTCGGGCAGCTCGACCGCGGGCGCGTCGGCGAGCTGATCGCAGCGCCGCAAGCTCTCGGTCTCGCCCGTGCGGATCGCCTGCAGCAGCCGCAGCTCGCACAGCGCCAGCGCGCTGGCCTTGCGCAGGCGGGCATTCTCGCTGCGACGTCCCGCGAGCAGCAGCTCGCCGAGGCTGACCAGCTCGGCGTCGACCGCTGCGTCTGCGCTCGCGATGCTGCCGCGCATCGCCTGCAACGCGGCGATCAGCACGTGCTGGCGTGGGCCGGCGAACTGCTCGATCGAGCGCTCGCGCAGGCGTGCGCGCAAGACCGCGGCGCCGGTCCGGCTCGAGCCCAGCGCACGCACGGCCTCGACCTCCACCGTCCACTCGGGCGGCGTTGCGCCGACGATGCCCGCGGGGATCTCGGCCGGCGCGTCGCCGAGCGCCGCGAATGATCGCCAAGCCAAGGCCGCGTGCGTGGGGCTCTCGGGCGTGTGCACGTGCGGAGTGAGCCGCTCGACCAAGAGCTCGCGCGACTCGACCAGCAGCTCGCCGGACGAGCGCGCGCAACGACTCAACGCGAACAACGACGCCAACGTGACTTCGGGGCTGCTTGGGCTCGGGCCCGTGCGTCGCTCGAGCCCGCCGGCCATCGCCGCCGCGGTGGTGCGCTCGAGCGTCAGCCCGCGCGCACACATGAGCCCGAGCGCGTCCATGCCAGCCGACCAGCGCGCGATGATCTCCGGTCGGTGATCGGCGCCCGGTCGCTCGGCGAGATCGACCCCGAGGCGCAGCAGCGATCGACTCCCGCCGATCCTCGCGATCGCCAGCAGCAGCGCGCGGTGCTGCTGGGTCGCCGCCGGATCGCTGACCGCGTAGCGAGTCCACAGCGCGTCCTCCAAAAGCCCCCACGAGTCGCCCTCGAGCGGCTCGGGCGGGCTGCCGGGCTCGACGCGCGGGACCTCGAGCAGCGCGGTCGCTGCGATCGCGGCGGGCTCCGACGCGTCGAGCTCGATGAGCAGCCGCTCGCGTGCATCGGCGCCGCCGATCCGCGCGAGGGACCACAGCGCGCGCTCGCGTTCGGCTCCCTGCAGCGCGGCGAGCAGCTGTGGGTCACCGCCGCGACGCGCCAGCTCGGTCGCGAGCAGCTCGGTCGTCGCCTCGCTCGGCACCTCGGCGCCCCAGCTCGGCAGCCCCGCGTCCTCGATCTGCGCTCCAGCGGCGCTCGGACCGTCGACGTTCTGATCCTGCGCCGCGCCCGACGAGCCCCGGTTTCGACAGGCGGCACCGAGCGCGAGCAGCCCGATCAGCGCGATCTGCCGCACTCGCACGGCCGCAGGGTAGCGCAGCGCACTGCGACCGGTACACTGGCGCGCATGTCCAACGCTCGTCAGTTCACCGGCACCGTTCGCAAAAACGATCTCGAGGGAGGCTTTCTCGAGCTCGTGACCGATGACGGCGACGTCTACCGGTTGAGCGGCGGCTCCGCGAAGCCGGGCCAGCGCGTGCGCGTCACCGGTCGCATCGAGCGCGGCGGCTTCGGCATCCACATGAGCGGCCCGGCGATCGAGGTCGAGTCGATCGAAGTGTTGTGAGAGAAGTCGACATCGAAGGTGTTGACGGCCGGAGCTACCCAGCGTAGGTTCCTCGCCCCAATACCCGCGAGGATGGCGGAATTGGTAGACGCGCACGGTTCAGGTCCGTGTGGCTTTCAGCCGTGGGGGTTCAAGTCCCTTTCCTCGCAAAAAGTGTCTCACGCCGCGTCCGCGGCTGAAGAAACCCCGAGCCGAGAGGCTCGGGGTTTTTGCCTTTTAGGCCCCCGCGGCCGCTTTTCGGTCGCGCTCCGGGCACGTTGTCGGCCACGGTGCGTGGTGACCCCGAGGGGGTCTTTTTGGCCTCGCGATCGCTTTTCGGCTGCGGGCGGAGCTGGTCACGACCGTGATCGAGACTACGGCTCGAGCGAGCGGCGCCGACCCGGCGCCGACCCGCGTTCGATCGCAACCAGCGCGAGCGAAGGGCGAGCGCGATGATGATCTCTCACCGCACTCCCCAAACGCTGCCCATCTCGATCTCGACCCTGAGCGTGCTGCTCTCGCTGGCAGCTTGTGTCGAGACCGACGTCGACGACGAGCCGATCGCCAACGAGAGCATCGGCGAGCACGAGCCTGCTCCCGTCGAGGACTCGTTTCGCGACTCGGTCAGCCTCCTGCAACTCACCGTGGTCGACGAGTCGGCCCGCGCGTCGGAGCTCGAGGGCCAGCTGACCAACAACCCGGAGCTCGACGCGTTGCTCGAGGCCCATCATGTGACCAGCTACCGCCAGGCCTACGCGTACAGCGAGCTGCAGCAGCTACTCGACGTCTACGAGCTGCAGTGCAGCGGCTGCAACGTCGACGCATTGCTGGCCGATCTCGAGGCCAACGAGCTGGTGACCGCGCCGCGGGTGATCGACGCTCCGATCGCGCTCGGGCTCGGCGATCCGGACGGCTACGACCCCGCCGATCCGATGTGGCACAACGACACCGCGGGGCTCTGGCACCTGACCAAGACCAAGGCCGATCTCGCGTGGACGCAGACGCTCGGCGATCCCGACGTGCTGGTCGCGGTCATCGATGCCGGCTTCGAGTACAACCATCAAGATCTCGCGCCGAAGCTGAGCTCGGTCGATCCCTACACCGGGAACACGCTGAGCCAACACTGGCACGGCACGGCCACCGCCGCGATGGCGGCGGGCGAGACCGCCGAGGCAGGGACCACCGCGCTCGGCGACATGCCCTCGGTCGGCTTCGACACCAGCCTCACCGGCATGATGTGGGGCAGCACCAGCGCGGCCCACTACGCAGCGTTGGCGATGGACGCCGACGTGGTCAGCATCAGCTGGTTCAGCTACTGCTCTCCCAACTACGGCGGCACCGATCAGCTGGCGATCCAGGAGATCCTCGATCACGGGACGACGATCGTCGCTGCGGCCGGCAACGGCACCCAGCACTGCAGCGGCCAGGACGTGTTCCCGTTCAGCGCGCTCTACGACGATCGCGTGATCGTGGTGACCAGCACGACCTCGGCGGACACCCACGTCGAGGGCACGGCCAGCCACTCCCACTATCCACGCGTCGACCTCGCGGCGCCGGGGCGAAGCGTTCGGATCGCCATCGGATCCGGCTACACCAACGGCTGGGGGACCTCGTTCTCGACTCCGCTGGTGGCCGGCACCGTCGGCTTGATGAAGTCGGTCAACGCCTGCCTCGCGCCGGCCGAGGTCGAGGAGATCCTCAAAGAGTCGACCGACCCGATCGTCGACGCGGCCAGCTTCCCGGGCCTGGTCGGCACCGGGCGACTCAACGCCAACCGGGCTGTCGCGCTCGCGCAGTCGTACGACTACGCGTGCCTACGCGGCGGCAGCTTCGACGGAGCCAACTGCTACATGGGCACGCCGCCAGCGGGGACCAGCGCGTTCATCTGGAACGGCGCGTACTACCACACGCCGGTGCCCAACTTGGGGAATCCGTGCCCGATGAAGGGCAGCTGGTTCGACGGGGCCAACTGCTACTGGAGGCCCGTGCCGCCCGACGTCAACGGCTTCATCTGGTCCAACGCCTTCTACTACCAGACCTGTGCTGCGGGCGGCTGGACCGACTGGCTCGACCGCGACGACGCCAGCGGCTCGGGCGATTGGGAGACGCTCTCGTCGTTCACCGGCGTGTGCGCCAACCCGACGGCGATCCAGTGCCGAGCCACGGATGGGACCTACTGGACGCAGACCGGTGAGATCCTCACTTGCGATCGCAACACCGGCCTGTTCTGCGTCAACGCGAACCAGTCCGACGGCATGTGCGAGGACTACGAAGTCCGGTTCTTCTGTCCCTGAACCACCCCGAGCCACGGGGAGGTGAGTGGGTCATGCCGCTCGGCATGACCTACTCGCGACGCAGTCGTCAGCGCTCAGGGCTTCTCGAGGTAGATCTTGCCCTGCGAGAACGCCCAGGTGACGCGCAGCTTCTCGAGCAGCGCGACGTTGATCGTCCCGCCCAGCTCGAAGCCGGCGAACGCGGTCACGGTGCTGAGGTTGGGCTCGCCGGGTTGGTCGAGGTGGACGATGCCGCCGACGCCGGGGATCTTCAGCTCGCCGAACGCGACCTCGTCGACGTAGACCATCTTGCGGCCGTAGTCGACGTCCTCGGGGTTCTCGATCTCGCGCGGCAGGTGACCGCTCTTGAGATAGGCCTTGGCGGTCAGCGTGATCGTGCTGGGGTTGGCGTAGCCGAACCAGGTCCAGATGCTGTAGTTCGAGCCGTCGATGCTGACCGGCGTGGCCGGGACGTGCAGGCTCCACTGATCGAGCATCAGCAGCGGACGCTCGACCGCGCCGGCCGGGGCGCTCGGCGGCGCCTTGGTGATCGTCAGCGACTGACCCGGGATGTCCGCGACCAGCGAGCCGAGCTTGTGCAGCGCCTGGTGGCCGAGGATCACGGCGGGCTTCTCGGGCAGACCGGCGGCGAAGATCTCGAGGTCCGAGATCAGCGCGGGCACGTTCTTCAGCTTGATGCCCTCGAATTCGATCTCGGGGATCAGCGTGACGTCGAACTCGCCGAGGTTGAGCAGGTTGGTCTTGCCGAGCGGCTTGAGGCCCAGCGCCTCGGCGGTCGCAGTGTCGATCCGCGACTCGATCTGCAGCGGCGAGAACAGCACGCGACCAGCCTGACCGCCGACCTTCGCGGAGCTGTGCACGAGCCCGGTGTAGACGTCGAGCGCGAGGTCCGAGGTGCCCTTCTCGCCCTCGATCGCGACCAGCTCGCCCTTGCCTGCGAACGGGCGCAGATAGTCGGCGTAGCCGCGGATCGCCTCGTTGGTGATGTCGGCCGCTCCGCCGCCGCTCAGGAAGATCTCGTCGGCCACCGCCGCGCCCTTGTCGGCGTCGAGCGTCACGTAGTGGGCCCACAGCTGGGCCGTGCGGGTCTCGAGCAGCGGCGGCGGCTTGCACTGCTTGGTGGTCGTGTCGCACCAACCGCCGACGTCCTCGCAGTCGGCCAGCTCGGCGCATTCCTTGGTCTGGAAGCCCTCACCCTCGGCCGCGATCACCGGCTCGAGCACCGCGAGCGACTCGGCGTACTGGCTGGCCGCTCGCAGGTTGCGAGCCAGCGCGACCGCACCACCGTAGTTCTTGGGATCGAGCTCCAGCGCCTTGCGCAGCGACTCGGTCGACTCGTCGAAGTTGCCCGCCCGCCACGCGGCCGCGCCGAGCACCACGTAGGCGTCGGCGTTGTTGGGGTTGCGAGACAGCGCGTCCTCGGCGATCTCGCGCGCAGTCATGTAGCGACCGAGCGCCAGGCTCTCGTTGGCCTGCACGATCAGCTGATTGACGACCGCGGCCTTCTTCGCCTCTTCCTTCTCGGCGTCGAGCTGCTCCTTGGTCTTGCCCTTCGGCGTGTCGGTGCCCTCGCCCTTCTTGCCGGCGCAGCCGGTTGCGGCGAGGAGCAGACCCAGACTGACTGGGCCGAGAGAGCGGGCGAGGACGCTGCGGAAGCTGAGCATTCGATCTCCTGGTCGCGCGAGCCGGGGCCGAGGCCCCTCCACGACGCGCGGGGGAGGATACCCACGAGCGCGCACGGCCGGCAACGGCGAGCGGTCGATCGGCTTACGCGACCCTCTTCACGCCGTCGAGCCGGACTCGGAGTGCTCGGCTTCGCCTCCGCGCTCCGACACCCTCGCTTCGCTCGGGCCCAAGGTCCGGCACGTCGGCTGAACATCAGAAGCTCCTCCGTTCGGTCTTGTTGCCGAGCTCGTCCTCGCTGTCGCCGATCACCTCGGGCAGCTCGAGATCGATGATGCCCGACTCGACCAACACCTTGCCGGTCAGCGGCTGCACGAGGATCGTGTACTCGATGTCTTCCTCGCCGATCATGCGATCGCCCAGCTTGGGCTTGCCCTTGAGCTGGATTGCGGCGAGCTGGGTCTGACCGCGCGGGAAGAAGTACAGGTCGGCCTCGCCCTCGG